>CAYWLQ010000228.1:0-5876 GCA_964458775.1 uncultured Myxococcales bacterium
GATGTATGATGTACCGTCCGACCAAGAAGACTTCAGCTTGAAACGGTATTTGTCAAACAGTTTGTTTCTGCACATAACGGCACAATAGAAGTTTGCAGTACTCCTCACGAGGGAAGTCGTTTTGTAATTCGCCTTCCTGTATCCGTCTCTTAGTTTTTCTCATATCGTTTTTATTTGTTCGGTAAACTATTCTTGAATTAAAGGAAGTGAAAAAAGCATATATAAATTGTCGCGATCAACAACGGGATGCTGCATATCTGCCGAAAGTTTGGGAACTTGTTTTATTACATAATCTCTAAGCTCATCTGTAGAAATTCTTCCGTCTCGATTGGTATCACTTTCTCTGTTAGAGAGGGCCGCCAGTACGGTCTCAGTAAAAACCCCGTTTTGAAAATCATCTCTTTCATATGAAAGCTCTGTTCCTCTTGATGAAGAAAGCACAATGGCACCGGAACGCCTTAGTAGGTCGTTGTAAATATAGCGACTGCGATCACTGCTGAACCCAAAATTTGCGGAGCCGTTGTTAATCGCATTTTTAGTCTTCGCACGAATGCCTCTCGAACGTAGATGCCCGATTTCCCCATATTTATTATTGCTTGTCGCAAGTTCATTTTGAAGGTCGCCGGACTGGCAGGTATCCATCAGGAAAAGCTTACGCCTTGGTGCTATATTCTGAAGCAAATCTTCTATGGCATCGAAATCCGCCGCCGTCTGTTCAAGACGACTAAGATCTGCATTATGGGTAATATAGAAATATTTAGAAGAGTCTTTACCCCCGTAGAGTCCATGTCCGGCAACAAAGAGAACCACTGTATCGTCTGTTTTCGCTGCTTTGAGAAATTCTTTGGCCTGTCTGACGGACTCAATTGTTACCTGATTGTTTACATATGTTCTAACGTATACATTACGAAATCCTGCGGCCTTTTTAAAAAGAGATTCCAAATCAAGAGCATCCTTTGCTGCGAATTTCAGTGCTAAAGATGGGTCGTTGTAGTCAGAAACTCCAAAACCCAAATAATAAAGATCGCCTTGCACATCATTTGTATAAGTTACAACTCGTCCGTCGCGTAATGACTCCAAACCGGCGCTGTTCATTGTGCTTACCTCAATTTTATTTCGGCCGCTCGTCAACTCAATACGTTCGTTAACGGTTTGTATCTTGCCTGAAATTGCTTTCCCTGTAGCGCCATACATCGGAACATCGTTGACGAAAACATTGTAGAACGACAAGGAATACCGGCGATCACTCACCTTAAATTGAAGGTCTGCGTATTTTCCATTCTTGCTTAGTTTTTCTACTTTTGCAATGGGTGCTCTCTGAAAAGCATCGGTTAGATTTTCTTCTTTAATACCCAGCTTTTTCAATCGGCGTTGATACAAGGCTTGGAAGTGAAGTTTTAAATCTGTATTTGAGATGCCAATCTTTTCAAGTAGTATGTCCGGCCGATTGTTACGCACAGCGGCTTGGTCAATACGAAATCCCTTCATTCCGCTTATTACTGCCGCAAGTTCACCTCCTCGCCGAGATGCGTCAAAATATCCGTCATCCGAATAAACAAGCCACTCATCATCCCAAGTCAGTAGAGTTATTGCTTCGCCGGTTGAAATATTCCAGATTTTTGTAAAACCGTCCTTTCCGGCGGAAACAAGTTGTTGACCTGATGCTGAAAATTTTAACGACTCAATATTTCCTGCGTGTCCTTTTAGTTTTGTAACAATATTTCCTGAATTGACCTCCCATATTATGATTTCACGTTTCAAATTGGCTGAAGCGATTAATGAGCCGTCCGGCGAAAATGCTATCGCTTCGTAAGTTCCCATCGCAAATGTTCGAGAAATACGGCCTTCAAGAATGTTCATAAGATAGACACCCTTGAGCAACGCTGTTGCGGCATGAACACCGTCAGAAGATACAGCAATTTCGTCCACACCGTTGGTTGGTAAAGGAATAGTTTTAACTGAACGGCCGCTATTAAAGTCAAATACCTGAATTCCGTCATCAATGCCGATAAGTAAGTTCTTACCGTCTTTCGTTATAGCCATTGCATCACAGTTTCCGCCTACTTGAAAACTGTTTGTCATTTCTCCGTTACTGAGGTTAAAAATTCTAACTTCCCCCAAAATGTTGCAAATAACGACCTGTTTTTCATCCGGGGTAAAAGCTATTGCATTGGCATCAATCGGTTTGGCAACGCCGCCCGGATCAAAAAGTCGAATGTTTTGAAGAGAATTGACATCCCATAGTCGTACAAAGTCTTGAGAGCGACTTGAGCTAAGTAAATGTTTGCCATTTGCGGAGAATACAACTGTGTTGGGCCAAGAAACATGACCTTTCAACACTGTCAGAAGTGCTGTTTGCTCTGCATCCCAAAGATAGAGATGCTTGTCCATTGAAGCAGTGGCGATAATAAGTCCGTTCGGAGAAACCGCAACGCTGTTGATCTTGCCGTTTCTGCCCTGCAATTTTTGGCGAATTTCACGAGTGCTCTGATCCCAGATAATGATATTGCCGATAGCATCTCCGGCGGCCGCAAAAGTTCCGTCAGGAGATGTGAGCAAAGCGCCGGTAAAGTAATTCCGATTCATGCCTTCCCCTTCAAGAATACCGCCGCTTTTCAGGTCAAGTAAAAGAATTCGGTTTTGAGAAGGAAGAATGGAACTCGAATCTCCGGCAGACAACCAAGCTTGGGTTTCATCCAAAGACAACTCTATTGACCATACGTTAGAGACATTAGAATATTGACGCAAAAGCTGTTTTGATTGGATATTCCATTGTTTTACACCGTCAGAAGCGCCGCTAAATAAGGATTTTCCGTCCTTGCTAAGAGTAATTGTGTTGATATGACCGGTGTGTGCATCAATTTCATCAACTTGCTCGCCTGTCTCTGCATTCCAAAATTTAAGTTTTCCCGAAGCATATCCGCCGACAACATGTAACCCGTCCGGTAGAATTGCGGATGCGCCGACGTCTTCGCGCACATGACTTTTGTCATTCATGAAACGCTTTTCATCTCCTCCCAAAGACTGAATCAGCTTGCCGCTTTCTATATCCCAAATGTGTAAATTGTTGAGGCAATAACCGACAAGAACACGACGACCGTCGGGAAACACCTTAAGAGTAGATTTCCGAATGCTTCCCAGTTTGGTTTTGATAAGTTGAATTCTGTTTTTTTGAACAAGGTCAAAAACAGCAATTTGTCCGTTAAGATCACCCAAGATTGCGAGTTTGTTATCAGGAGAGAAAGCAATTGCCCTAACTTCCATACCGGCATCAAAACTGTACAACAATATTCCCGTCTCTGTTTCCCAAAGACGAAAGGATTCATCTCGCGATCCGCTGAGAAGATACTTACTGTCATTAGAAACAGCGATAGAATTTATATCATAAACATGTCCGAATTGAGGATACATTCTTAAATCAGCCGGCGAGTCAAAATTATCTTGTTCATTAGGAAAATCATCTGTCAAAACCGAGACTGAATTATCCTCGAAATTCTGCACATTCGGCTGTTCAGAGGAAAGAGTGTTACTTTTTGCAATGCGATGCGGTGCATTAGTATTCTCCGCTTTTGATTTTATCTGCAAGTTTCCGGAGCAGCCTCCAAATAGGCCGAGCACGCAAAGCAAAAACGATCTGAAAATGTTCATTTTTAGTTTCATTGGTTCCTTGTTTGAGGATCTAGTGAACCCTCATATTCGGTGCACATAAAGAAACGATTATTAGTTCGGATCGACATATTCTCTATTACTTATGATATTTGCATTTCGATAAAATAAAGCAGTAGAAATCTTGGATACCAACCCCTTTTCATCATTGCAGTCAATTAGTAGTATTTGTCTCATAATTGAATCTATCTTGTTTTCGTAACAACAAGAAGAGAGTTAATGCTCGATATGTTCCGGCATATTTTCATGGACTTCTTGCAGGAAAAACCATTGCTCATAGTGTTTCGAAACATATTGTTCATAAATATTAAACATTTGTTGAATATACGTATCTGAGCTTAAATTAATTCTGTGCAAATCAAGCTTATATCCGTCTTGCGCCCGTAACATAATTGCAAAGTATACTTTGACTTCATCACTGCCGACAAAATCAACAATTTTATTAATTCCGCATCCTCCTGATATAGTTTTGCCAAGAAAACTAACCTCAAGATTAAACGGAGTATGCTCATCTAAGACAGAGAAAAAAGTTTCTCCATCTTGTAACCCGAAAGCAAGCTGCATTATCGGTTGTTTGTCAATTTCACAAAATTTAGTATGTCCGTATCCCAGTGTTTCGACAATTTGAATATGTTTCGAGATAATTAAATTTTTAAACTCTTCTGAGGGAAACTTGATAATGGATGAAATATCCATCTTACATGAGTTTAATACTCCGGGAATCAATGCCATTGCACCGAAGTGAGTGGCCAATATTACAGTTGCTTGTTTGTCTTTTTGATTTTGTAAGATTTCATCAATTACATCATCGGATTTGATAATGCCTTTGTGAAAATCAAGATAAAATTTTGGTTCTTTTATAAATGACAAAAATTTTTCATGATAATGATAGCCGATATGTTTAACAGAAGTTTCAACTGCCGTATTGTCTGAAGGCAATCCAAAATAACTTAAATTGTTTTTAATTAGTGTGTAATAGTCTGTGTGTTTGCTTAGGTATTCCAGAGCTGTCTCTCCAAAGAGCTTCTGCCCCTCAGTAAAATCGTATTTGGAAACTTTTTCTATATATTCAGGTTTATGAAGAAATTTTGATAATGACATGTTTGCACTTTGCTCTTTAGGTTTGCTTTCGTTAAATTAATACTATAATGGATTTTTTTTATTTACAGAATCGATAAATCCTACCTTCAACAAAACTTTTCTATAAAATATAGGCTTGATCAAGGCATAATGTCAAATAGAGTACTATATAGGTCGCTTAAACCTATTGATACTTAAGAAGATTTGCATATGTCTGATAACTTTGAACCAAAACTGATGATGGATAGATTGGAGGAGGTTGCTGAAAAACTAGGTGTTAAGGTAAGGGTAGAGGCTTTGGGAGAAAGAGAAGGAACGATTGTGTTTCAATCCGGTACATGCATATTAAGGGGAAAACGAACAATAATAATTGACGGCAGACTTTCTTTGAATGAAAGGTGCAAAGCGCTGGCTTCAGAGCTTAAAAAGCTAAATCATTCTAATATTTTCATTTATCCGGCTATTCGCAGGTTTATTGAGGATTAGACAATGAAAGTTGGAGAAGTGAGCGCATTTCATTTATCCGGACTTGAAAAAGCATTACGTATATAGCGCCTTTTTCAGAATGGATCGCTTTTCCGCACCCCCTCCCAGGTCCCATACCACCAGGTATCATGGAATTCTTGCGCCGAATTCCGAGCTGCGATCGAAGGTCGTACCGGCAAAGAGCAACGGAAATGAGCCTTCGGAGGAAAGGAAGAAGTCCGGCTCCATCAAGTATCGTCTGACTTGGGCGGCGCTACTCAGTCGAGAGTTCTAAATCGACGTATCCGTATGTTCTGCCTGTCAAAAATCCGCCGTCGCGCTTCGCGCTATGGCGAGATCTTCGCAGTATTAGGGGAGTATTAGGGAGTATTAGGGAGTATTAGGGGGAAGTATTAGAGGAGTATTAGAGTAGTATTAGAGGGACACAGTATAATAGCTTTCACTTCCCCTTAAAAGTATTAGGAAAGTATTAGGGGGACACAGTATAATAGCTTTCACTTCCCCTTAAAAGGAGTATTAGGGAGAGTATTAGAGGAAGAGTATTAGAGGAAGAGTATTAGAGAGTATTAGGGGGACACAGTATAATAGCTTTCACTTCCCCTTAAAAGGAGTATTAGGGAGAGTATTAGAGGAAGAGTATTAGA
>CAYWLQ010000229.1:0-5737 GCA_964458775.1 uncultured Myxococcales bacterium
CGGTATCTGTGTCGGTATCCGCGTCGGTATCTGTGTCGGTATCCGCGTCGGTATCTGTGTCGGTATCCGCGTCGGTATCCGTGTCAGTATCCGTATCTGTATCGACATCAGTATCAGTATCTGTATCGACATCAGTATCAGTATCCACATCTGTATCCGTATCAGCATCAGTATCCGCATCAGAATCGGCATCTGCATCTGCATCCGTATCCGCATCAGAATCGGCATCTGCATCTGCATCTGTATCCGTATCAGAATCAGCATCCGTATCCGTATCGATATCACCGGAAGATGTATCTTCCCAACTCGGCGGAGGGCTATCCGGGCCGGCCATACATCCGTTACTGAAGAAAACAAATACTATCCATGTAAATACTAAATATTTCATATCACTCGTCTCTATTTCATGAACGCCGATAATTTAGGCGTTCATATATTAACAATACAAGACTATTAAACAGAATAGCGTTTTACGACGACAGTTTCAATTGTGTTTTTTATCTCAAGAAATACTAGTTTGTTTCCCTCTCAGAAATCCTGTTGATAACAAATCGGAATAATAGAGAATATAGCATAGCTGCCGGAAAGGTATCGCGACCTTTGGCAAATCGAATAGTCATTAAGAATAAGCAAACACGATTTTCAATAAGGTCCATCTATCACTTGAGCTAAGACCGCATCAAATCACACATCTGCATTTGTTTCATCGCCTTTTCATTAAACAAACAGGCAGTATATTGAGTAGAATTTCAGCGGAAATCCATGAGCTTCGCATAAATAATAGATGAACTGATTCGCTGTTAATCCGGCATAGTCATCGATATGACTACGCAAGAGAAGTATGTCATTTCTTCACACGTAACCATCAACCGGAAAAAGGTATACCGCATCTTCGAACTGAAACGCTCACAGGTGCTCCATTAGTTAAAGGATAGTAACCTTGACCCTAAATATGAACCTTGACCCTAAATATGAAGCCCAGATCACTTCCTTACCCACCGTAATAACTAATATTTGCATCATTAACAGTCGAAGTCAGGTGACATTGGTTTTTCTTGTCCCTATATTTTTTCGTTCTCATATTGACGAGATTTTTACAATCTGTTTATAGTACCGGCGTTTGTCATAAACAAGAACTAATTTATTGTGTCATCTAAAGGAGTTTATTGTGTTTAAAAGCGATTTGTTTCATCTTTCGAAAAAAGATTTCTTGCGATTTATGAGTGTTTTCTTTGTTGCCTTACCTGTGATTGCTCTTGAAACTGTAGCATTCCAAACACTATCTTTCGTAAACGATTATATGACCGCAATACAGGTTATTTCTATTGCTCTTCTTGGTATTTCGTTGGGCGGCTTAATCTCTTTTTTCATCCCTCGTGAAAAAAGCAGAACTGTCGACTTGATAACACTAATTCTACTTCCTCTTGTTATTATGTCTGCATTCCCAATCATCATTAGACTTAACGGATCCCCTATGATGATGATGGCATTGCTTACCGGTCCTTATATTCTGGCAAGCTTGTATATCTCTTTGGCATTTAATGAGGAGAATCCCGGTTATGTATATTTATTTGATCTTGTAGGCGCAGGAGCAGGAGCTGTTGTTGCTATTATTGCAGTACCTTTTCTTCGCGAAGAGGGAAGTTTCTTTCTGTTAGGAATATTAGCATCTATTCCGATGATGATAGTACTTTTTGTGAGTAAGGAACCCAAGCCGGATTGGGCAAAGGCTATCGGTCTTATCCCTGCTGTTATATCATTTGGACTGCTTATTACGCATCTCATCGCTGACCCGTTTAATATGATATGGACCGCAAGAGCACCTAATCCTGAATTTGCTGATAAAGTTTTTAATTACATGAAAAACGATGACGGCACTTTACGATGGAAATTGCATTATTCAAGAGGCAGTCTCATTGAACGAATTGATATTATTCAAAGAGTCGGCGAAAAACGCGTTACAGAGTCAGTTTATAATGGACGCCGAGTAGACGGGATAACACGCAATCCATCAAAACTTGGTATTCTCGATTATCGCTTACCTACCAGACTTCGTCTCGGCAAAGATCCCGAAACACTTTTGGTAGGTCCTTCCGGCCAAGGGCTCTGTAAAGCAGTTCAGGCTTTAGGAGACGGCCATGTAGATGCAGTTGAAATCAATGGTGCGATTGCCGGATTAATGACCAATGAGCTTTTCGAGGCTTCAGGATATGCCTACAGAGGATTTAATTTGACTATCGGCGATGTTCGTACTTTTATAGAGCGTACTAAACGCCAATATGATTTCATTACAATGCTCAACACACATCGAATTTGGTCAATGGGCCATCTTGGAGCTCCGGAATACATTCATACCATCGAAGCTATGCGTAAGTTTGTGGAACATTTGAAAGATGACGGATTTTTAATCATTGAGGAAAGAAATATTAATGAACAGGCCGATCTTGGAATCAGACGACTTCTTCATACCGCTAAAGTTGCACTCAAAGAGTCCGGTGTTAAAGACCCGTCAAAACATATAATGGTTTGGGAACGTTATCATAATTGTGTTAAAGACCGAATGTTTGCGGATCCTCCACAATGCAATAGACGTTCCTTGTTTACTTTTATCGGCATCAAGAAGACTCCTATTACGGATGCAGAATATGAACACCTTATTGAGTGGGAACAACAACTTGCCGCTGTTCCCACCACAAAAGACCATAAAGGATTTTTGTGGCGGTACCTTCCGCAGCAACCGACCAAGCACTATTGGACAGAAGTTGTTCAAAAAGATAACCTTTTCGATACTCCCAATACTGACCGCAATCTTCACAATCTTGCCGTCATTACAGACGATAAACCTTTTCCGTTTGATGTTTTCTTATCCCGTGATGCCGGATGGAAAGCGCTCAAAAGTGTTTCTATTCTTGCTATTATTATGGTTTTATTTCCCACTCTTTTTGCATTTTTTGCTCTTCGAAAGAAACAATCGGATTCATCTAATACAAACCAATTCGGCATCAATGCAATATTGATTCTTTACTTTGCCATTTTGGGAATCGCATACCTTGTGGTGGAAGTTGCCCTGATTCAAAAATTCGGATTCTTTTTGTCGTCTCCGGTATGGTCTTTAGCTATAGTATTATCCACAATGTTGGTTTTTTCCGGTATAGGCGGTTATGTGTTTAGAGACATATCCCCCAAAAAAGGTTTGACTATTTTTGGAATTCTCATAGCGATCGGCCTAGTTCTTTGGGCGACAATCACTCCGATATTGTCAGCATTGATTTCATTACCGTTTATTCTTCGTATTGTTTCCGCGATTCTCATTCTTGGGCCCTTGTCTTTCCTAATGGGAGTTCCTTTCCCCTTTGCAATGTCTCTTGCTAAAAAGGAGTTAACTGCTCGACATGCCGGTCTATTCTTTGGAATCAACGGTGCTTTCGGAGCAACAGCTTCACCTTTGACCATTCTATTATCTATGGCACTGGGATTTCAAATGACACTTCTCATTGGAATTGGTGCGTATGCTCTGTGTGCTTTGTTTATAGCAGCCACACTACTTTTTCTCAAAAATAGTTCCTCCGTTAATTCTCGCACATGATTCTTGTTATGTACCGCCTAAACTATTGCTTCGGTAAGAGTCCTGCAAAAGTTGCTGAATTGATTTCGGCTCATTTAGTAGTCTGTTTTGCAATATTGTTTCTTGGATCATGCAGTAAGTCCATAGTGGATGATTCAAACGAGTGGCGTGTATTTGCTATTGAGTACGGACAATCAGATTTTTCGCGAAGCGCACTTATTCAAAATGGCGACAAAACTGAAAGACAAGCATTTTCCTGGTATGCCTGGTTGATTATAGGCCATCAAAAACGAATTTTGATTGATACCGGATTCGGTGACAAAGAAACAGCTAACAAATGGAAAATTAAAAATTTTAAACCGGTAAATGAGATTATTAAAGAAGCAGGCATTTCATCCGAAAGTATTACCGATGTGGTGCTTACTCACTTGCATTGGGACCATGCGGGAAATATTAAGCCGTATCAGAATGCAAGAATACATATTAATTCAGAAGAATGGAATTGGGCGAAATCAAGAGTAAACGAAAAACAACCTGAGCGTAGCGGTGTTAGACATTCGGACTTAAAACAGATAGAGCTTTATAGGCAAAAAAATCAAGTTCACATGTTGAGCAATGAAACTGAAATTTTCCCTGGAATATCAACAAAGGTAGGAGGCGCTCATACCGGCGGCATCATGTGGCTCACTGTAAAAACAAATAATCATATTGTTGTTTTGGCTTCGGACAATGCGTTTTTATATGAAAACTTGGAAACCCTAACCCCCATCGGTCAGACTGCTTCTCCTGATGCGGACCTTGCAGTGTTAACAAGAATTACAGAATCTGCAACACATTCAAGGTTGATTGTGCCGGGTCATGACCCTCTTGTTGCAAAAAAATTTACGGTTGTTGCTCCGCATATGTTTGAAATTCGATAAGGCTTTTTTTGGCTGATGGACAAGAGCATATCGTTATCCAAAGAACGATATGGAGACGAAATGAGTCACCCATTAACTTAACTTGATCAAGGTTTTCATTTTGCGTTTATCCTTGTCATGTTCGAAATTATCATTTGTTCCAAGAGTTTTTCCGGTTCGTCTTCACAGTTTCTAATGACTTCTTTCAATCGAGACGCCGATTCCCTTGCTGCTTTTTCGTTTTGATTTTGCAGAGCTTGTTTAAAAACCAATACTTCTTGTTGATAAATGCCTATTAGTGTGTTTTCGGCTTTCTTAAGGTCTTTCTTAAAATTGTCGGAAATTGCAAATTCTAACTCATGTCCTATCAATATGGATTCTTGCATCAGCATGATTGCGTGAACCCTATCCTGCATGGATGGACGCGGGCGAGATAGAATTTCTTTGGACCGAGCATTGTTAAGTCTCATTCTTTCAGCACAATGCTCTTGCGTTTTGCACGTTATTTCGACTGTTTTGCAAAGGGGTGTTTTAGGAAGAGCAGTTTGTGAACTTTCGGATTCCGAATTGTTTACCCTCATGCGATTTAATGCAATTAGTCCCGAAACTGCGGCTACAAATAATATTGCGATCAAACCGAATCGACGTTTGGTAATAATTCGGTCTGTTGACATATCGTTTATACTGAAAGAAAGACTTACAGGGCCCACAGTTAGGTTTAAACACGGTCCGGATATTCCGCCTTCAACCAGCTTAGAACCGTTTAAGAGCGGATTTGTTAAATTGGGTCGCTCTTCTACCCTAATTGTTTGATTGTCAGATTCTATGCGGGCTATGCATAACTCTCTAGGAACAGCTTGGTGTTGTATAGAAAGATGGTTGTTTTTCGCTCTTCCTATTTGTACCGGAAATTCTTCAAAAACATATTTGGTCGGATTTTCTCCGCGCACGCTTACCGAAATGCAAAGATTGTGCATTACTGTTTACCTCTTTATGCTCAAATAGACCTAACCTAGAAAACCGCACATATACACTTTCGAAAAAAACCTAAAAAAGTTTCCAACGTTGTTGAGGTTTTATTAATTATTTTTCATCCGAGAATGTACTTCGCTGAAAAAATAGGTTTTGGGGTAATTGTCCTAGATTCTCACAACAATGTATTTTATTATCGTAAAGTCCCAAAATGTGATAAAAATTCGAAAAGAAGAAAGTTTCTAAATAGTAAGTCACATTATAAAAATAGAACTGATACAATTGATATTCGGTATTAACA
>CAYWLQ010000230.1:0-4548 GCA_964458775.1 uncultured Myxococcales bacterium
GTAAGTCTGACTGTCCCATCCTTCCCAACCGTCCCGCTGAGAAGGCGGTTCGTCTTACTAGGTGTCAGAGACACTGAAAAGCGGAATGATCAAAGCAATGCCTGACAACCAAAAAGCTCACGTTAGGTGTGTAAAAGAATTTCTTAAACAAAAAAGACTTTGACAGCAAATGTATTCTTTGTTTTAAGCTGAACCGATAGTAAAGAAACCCGTAAAACACTGTGCTGATTTTTCTCGTCTTGCTTTGATTGAACGCTGATTCTCGTTCTGCAATTCTTGGCTGACAGCTGAATGCTTTTAGTTATCAAGAGCACGACGAATATTGTGTTCTATGTAGATAAAATTTGTTTCTGAATTAGCATTAAAAGAATACTAATAGGAAGATTTTTCCCATTTTGCGACAAGAGTTATTATGAATTCTGACATTTACAAAGATGGGGATTTTATAAATCCCCAAAATATCCTGAACTCAAAAATGTTTGTTAAGGGCGATACCGTTGATGTTAGCCTCAATCGTCGAAAAAATTATTTTTTGCTCTATTTATTTTTCTTGTCAGCTGTTTGGATTGCTTTCGGTTGTTCCGTCGAGCCGATAGATGAAAACTACTCAAATTCTGAATCGGTCTCTCCACAAAAAGATAGTCTATCTAATCTAGAAACTGACTCTGAATCTCTCAGTGAAAACTCTAGCGATACTTCTATTGATATCTCCAGTGATTCTGTCGCTGATATATCCACTGACAGTTCTAATGAAGCTATTTTCGAAGTACCTCCCAAACCCACGCCGTGCGAACATCCGCAAGTAGTAGAAAAGTGCGAGAACGGTTGGTACCATATTGAACCGGGTTGTTATCTATACGGCTCTTACCCAAATGAACCGTATCGTTCTGCATGAATCAACCGTGCTCGATACCTGGACAAATCTCGAATGGCAAAGATGCGCTTTAGGACAAAACTATCAAGAAGGCAGCTGCATAGGAAACGGCGAGAGAGTAACTTGGTCTGACGCTCAATCAGTTTGTACGGGAGATTGGAGATTGCCCGGTGTAATAGAGCTTAGCAGCATAGTTAACCCCTGCGGTGTTACTCCGTCCGCCTATAGCGAAGCTTTTCCAAATACACCTCCTACAGATTTTTGGAGCGATACCCTTTTCCCGGACGACGACGAAAAAAACTGGACCGTTTATTTTACAACCGGATGGGTTGAACCGACGTTACACACAGGCTTTGCCCGCGTTCGGTGTGTTCGATAGTTTTATAAAAAGATCTATAATGCCGGAGTAGTGGGCAATGTAGGCTCTTGACCGTTCATGAGGTCGTTTACGTTGGCTTCGTCAAGGGCTACATCGTACATGCGGAAGGATGCGATGGATCCGGAATAGTGCTCATCTACGTCTCTTGCTCCTGAATCGGCCAGAATTATTGCTCCGTCTCTCCAGACTTGAAGATACTTTTGCTCCTGATTGTCCAACTTGCCGTCCACGTATACTTTCTCCACTTGGCCGTCATAGACCAAGGCTATGTGGTGCCATGCTCCGGCGCTCGGAACCTGACGATAGGGCATGTCCATTGCATCCCAATGAGCGGCGGCTCCCCAGGTGCGGTCGGTGCCGTACATCATTGCTGCGAAGGTGGCTGCCGGTCCTCCTCTACTTGACCACGATATCAAACACTCCCTTTCTCCCACTGACGGATTGTAGAACCAACCGGCTGCGGTAAACGGACTTTGCCAGGCAAGGCTGTCGGGCGCTCGGAAACTTGCTCTCATGTTATTGCTGCCGCTAAAGGTAACCGCCTTTCTACCGGATACGTCACCTACTGTTGGAGAACCTCCTTCAGCGTCAAATCTGCCTCCTAGCGTTCCTGTATTGGTCCAATTTGAAATGCTTCCGTTTGAAAGGTCGGCTGCGTTTAGATTGATAAGCAGGTTTCCCCTTGTCGGTGCCGGACTCCTGGTTGAGGCGGGACTTGCATCAGTCGGATTAAATTCAGTCAGATCCTGGTATACTTTAATGTTATAAATCGCAGCGTAGAGTCCCGGTTTTTCCACATCGGTAATTCTAATTCTCACGTAACGTGCGCAGGCGTTCGCGGTGTCTACCATGGGGCTGCCCGGAATACGATTGCTGCTGCGATCAGCGTACGCTTCCCATGTTACATCATCTGTCGAGGTCTCAATGACATATTGATAGTAGTATGTCGCATATTCAAACTCTGTCATTATTCTCTTAATGTTTCGCACAGCTCCCAAATCCACTTTGATCCAGTGGCCCATCAGCGAATTTTCGGCCTTCCACAGTGTAGCGTTGTTGTTATCCACAGCGTATTTGGGCTCGAAGGCGAAGTTGCGCGCTGTATCGACATAGTGCGATGAGGCAACTGCCTTTTGGGTATAGGCTAGGTTGCAGGTCGGATTGCTGTCTTTGGCCAAGTAACCGATGCCGGCATGAGTGGGCGTTACGACATCGATACCTCCGCTTCCGTCAAAGGTTAGAACGTCTGCACATTGCTGACGAAACATGCCCAAGGTGCTGTGAGGGTTGTCGTGACGGTGGTAAATGATGTAATAGTTCGACCCTTCTTGAAGCACTGAATGATGACCCGGACCATCCACTGTATTATCACGGTTTGAAGACAAGATAGCTTTTCCAAAAGTAAACGGACCGGTGGGAGAATTGGAGTAACTGTATCGAACAGCATAACTGCTGTCATGACAAGAGCCGTTTGAATACATAAGGTAATATGTACCGTCATGAAGCAGCATATACGGTGCTTCTCCTACTGAAAGTCCCGCACCTAGCTGCGCTTTGTCGATAAGTCCTTTTGCACCGAAGCTCTTCATGTCGCTGTTGAGCACAGCCCATCCGCAGCCGCTGTTGGTGGAAGCCCACGTGCAAAAATAGGTATAGACTGTGCCGTCGGTGTCGGTAAAGGTTTGCAAGTCAAGAGAGAGAACACCTGAAACAAAATTATTTCGCATAATCTCACCCATTACAGTCCAAGGACCCGAGGGTGAACTCGAAGAAGCTCCGTAAATCGAGAGGCGGCTGTTACAGTGGTAGTAGTAGTATTGGCCGTTCTTCTCGAATACGTCCGGAGCCCACCACGCAAAGCTGCTGTTGGTGGTCTCCGCGTTGCCGGTGGGCATATCAAACTTAACACTGTACCAGTTTACAAAATCCTTACTGATCCACACGACCGGTTCGCCGCCGGCAAGTTTAACCCCGTCTGTAGTGGCATACATGTAATACGTATCTCCAAACTTTTTAACGGTCCCGTCCGCATAATATCCGGGTACAATCGGATTCTTAACACCGGGGTCATTCCAAGCAGTGCCGCTGCCGTCATTTTCGGGACATACAGTCGGCATATCGATCAGCGCACACTCCGCATCTGTGTCGGCATCCGAATCTGCATCTGCGTCCGCATCAGCATCGGTATCAGTATCGCCGTCGGTATCGCTGTCGGTATCTGAATCCGTATCATTATCTGAATCCGAATCCGTATCGCTATCTGTATCAGTGTCTGTATCGGTATCCGAATCGGTATCACTGTCTGTATCAGTATCGGTATCCATATCGGTATCACTGTCCGCATCGATATCCGTATCCGAATCACTGTCAGTATCAACATCCGAGTCACTATCGGAATCCGAATCGCTGTCCGCATCAATATCAGTGTCACTATCACTATCACTATCACTATCCGCATCAGCATCACCATCGGCATCGCTGTCGGCATCCGTATCGGTATCACTATCAGCATCGGTATCAGAGTCGCTATCAGCATCGGCATCGCTGTAGTCATATGAATCGGTGTCATCAACAACGGTTGTCTCGTTGCCTTCAGCGCATCCGATGATCAAAAGACCTAGAAATAACAAGAGTTGTAATATATTAACCGCTAGTGACATTCTGTCCGAATCCTTTCTATGTCTACATCGTTACTTTCGAGCCCTCGATTGAAACGCTCAGTTGCCATGTTCTGAAGAAAGCAAATTCTTGCGAATACAGAGTTGAATTGGAGACAATTTCAGGAATTTTAGAATTAGGTTGAAATATCCGGAAGCTAAAGTGACCCGCTCTTAGACTAAAAACACACAAAATCCCCCTTAAATTAGGCGAAGTAGAGCAAATCCGTTTTTATACTGTAAAGTCCGGTCGATCCACTCACCCGGCATGAAGTTCAAATGCTATTATCGTACAATATTTGAGAAATTCACTTTGTTTTAGTTTTATTGACCATTTTTCAATATAATAACCACTGTTGAACAGAGTCCGGCTCGATCAGAGGGGCTCGGGGTCAACGGATGGGATGAACGAATGCTCGATTTTGGCAAGCGAACGCTTTGGAGCACAGCTTATTGAAGATATTTTCGGAGGAAGAATCGATGGTCAGAATACTTATTTCTTGTTTTTTTGTTGTATTGGGGTTCGGTATCACTCTTCTCACGGCCTGCGAGGAGCAACCCAAAATCGGGTTTGCCTCGGACGGGGATGCGGACGGAGATACGGACAACGACAGTGACAGCGACAGCGACAGCGATAG
>CAYWLQ010000230.1:4558-5715 GCA_964458775.1 uncultured Myxococcales bacterium
CGGCTGGATCGATACGGAGAACATGCCTCCCGGCTGCGGTGACGGCATTTTAACTGAAGACGAAGCCTGTGACGATACGAACCATAACAATGGAGACGGTTGCCGGGGCGATTGTCTCGCGGTTGAATCGGGATTTTCCTGCAATCCGCCGGGGAAGCCGTGTCAACGGATGGCCAAATGCGGGGACGGTTTCGTGATCTTTCCGGAACTCTGCGACGACGGCAACTTCAACAGGGGCGACGGATGCAACGATTTGTGTATGGTGGAAATCGGCTTCAAGTGCGATGGAAGTCCCAGTATCTGTTCGCCGACGATTTGCGGGGACACCGTACGAGAGGGTGCCGAGGGGTGCGACGACGGCAACGCACTCCCCTTTGACGGATGTTCCGCCCTCTGTCAGGTGGAGCCCGCGTGCACGAACGGCGGCAACTGCACCTCTTCCTGCGGCGACGGTCTGGTGCTCGACGAAGAGTGCGACGACGGCAACAACATCGACGGTGACGGTTGCTCGAGCACCTGTTCTGTGGAACCGGGCTACGACTGCGCCCAGCCTGGAGCTGTAGGAACAATGACCGTTCCCGTAATTTATAAAGACTTCACCCAATCCCACGTAGACTTTGAGCCGGGTGCTACAGGGTGTAATGAGCCGACTCTGGGTATGGTCAAAGACACCCTCGGGCTCGATGGGAAACCGGTGGCGAACGCAAGTGCCGCCCAGGGATGCGCCACGGAGAATAAGTTCAATGAGTGGTACGACCACAGTGATTTGAGCGCCGTAATCGTCAGTACTATTACCTTATATGACAACGGACAGGGCGGTTTTGTGAATCGTTGGGGACCCAATGGAGAACAGTGGGCGTCCACGAAAGAGGTGTGGTGTGCGCCTGATGATGCCGCACAAACCACCGCTCCATGTGAATATATCTATGAGGCCGCCGATTGCGACGCTGTCCGGGATCAGCTGATCGACTGTGTAACGAAGAACGGTACACAATGGGGTGTTTACGTTACAAAAACCTACGAAGGCAATCCCACGTTCTTTCCAATTGACGGCCTCGGTATTACTTCCAAAAGCGAGTATGCAGCGGCGAAGATTCCGCCTTACTACGATGAGACCGAGAGCTGGCCTTCGGACGGCAAGAGCCACAATTTCCATT
>CAYWLQ010000231.1:0-5696 GCA_964458775.1 uncultured Myxococcales bacterium
CCTATCTCCCTATAATTACAAGCTATTTGCGTCTTTTTTATTGGGGAACTTTAGGCTAAAGCCTCAGCGATTGCAAAAACACCAAGACGGTCTGCGTTTTGGATTACCGGTGTTAAGAGCCCGTGCGATGCGTCCACAGCTACCGCAATGTGGATGTATCGCTTATAAACTAGCTGATTATGATCCATATCAACGCTACAATTGAACTTGGGAAAGACCTTAAGCGCAGCTGCTACAACCTTGAGAAGTATTGCCGTAACCGTTACCTTAACTTCACCGTCACCCGCCCGATTTTGCCAGGTTTTGCGCAGCAATCCTAGCTCAGTGATGTCCGCCTTGTCGTGCTGGACCACGTGCGGAATCTCACGCCAGGACCGCATAACCACCTCTGCAGTCTTCCTCCTTACTCCTGTCATGAGTACCGATTCCACCGCTCCCCACTGCGCGAAGTCCGGAAGCCGTAGAGCGGTCGACGTAATATTAACAGCATCTTCCCCCTTTCCTTTCAGAGTTGTCGATTGCAAACGGCTGCGGGTATAGGACCTCACATCTTCGGGTGAAATACGTCCTCTTGGTCCTGTTCCGCATACTTCATGGAGGTCAACACCTAACTCTCGCGCCATCCGCCGAACCTCAGGGCCCGCAGGCAGTATATCCTCTACTTTGGTCGGAAACCTCAATGCAGTCGCCGACTGCGCCGAATTAGACAACATTGATAGACCATCTAGGGGCCGGCCGGATTGGAGATTCGCGGCATCGGCAGTCACAGGTGTCTCACCTTTTGTGAAAGACGGCAATGTAGCTCCATTTCTCTTTTCCTGCTTTTTCGCCGATTCAGTCGCTAACAATAACTCACCTTCTTCTTTTTCGTCGATCTCAATAGTAAGTAGCAGCTCACCTACTCGTATTTCATCCCCCGCCTTCTTGTGAACTTCGCAAACAACCCCGCCGAAAGGCACCGGAAGCTCAGCTGTGGCTTTTTCGTTTTCAAGTTCAGCCACAATTTGGTCGGCTTCGACCGTCTCTCCTACTTTGACAAGCACAGCTATCAAAACGGCAACTTCGACTCCTTCTGCCGGCTCAGGTAAATTGAAAAACTTCAACATTCGGCAGAACCTCCCTTTAAACTCCAAATAGAAGGATCCGGTTTCTCCGGATGAATTCCCAATTGAATGAATGCATCTCTAACTTCACTCCCTGTAAAAAATCCTTCCTCTGCAAGACCTGATAGAGCAGCTGCGGCTATATGCTCAGCGCTCACTTCAAAGAATTCACGAAGGCGCGCTCGATCCTCGCTCAGCCCGAATCCGTCAGTGCCAAGTGCGATAAATTTACCCGGCACCCAGTGAGCAATGGACGCAGGCAATGCCTTGACGTAATCCGAAACCGCTATCACCACATCGGAGCGATCCCCAATCTGCTCAGTGACGTATGGAATAAACCTCGGTCCGGTGGGATTTAAACGATTTTTACGTTCCGCCTCCATCCCATCCTGATATAGGTTTTTATAACTGGTAACACTCCAGACGTCCGTAGCGATTTGGTAATTATCTTCAAGCATATTTTTAGCCTTTAATGCCTCCCGAAGAATTGCCCCGCTGCCGAGAAGCCGGACCCTTCTCTCAACATCGATAGACACCTCAGCCACCCGATACATCCCCTTTATGATTCCTTCCTCGCATTCCGCCGGCTTGGGCGGCATGGGATATACCTCATTGCCTACGGTTAGGTAAAACACTATATCCTCGTTGTCCCTGTACATCCGCGCGATACCGGACTCAAGGATAACTCCAATCTCATAGGCAAACGCCGGGTCATACGCAACCACGTGCGGATACGCATAAGCAAGAAGGTGACTTTGTCCGTCTTGATGCTGCAACCCCTCACCGGAAAGAGTTGTTCTTCCGGCCGTTCCCCCTATGAGGAATCCGCGGGTTCGCATGTCGCCGGCCGCCCATATCAGGTCGCCTATGCGCTGAAATCCAAACATAGAGTAGAAAACAAAGAACGGCAACATCGCGACACCATGAGTCGCATACGCTGTTCCAGCCGCAATAAAAGAGGATACGGCACCCGCTTCGGTAATACCTTCCTCTAAAATTTGTCCTTTTTTGTCTTCTTTGTAATAAAGGAGCGTTTCTCGATCCACCGGATCGTAACGCTGGCCGATATGGGAATAAATTCCAACTTGTCGGAAAAGAGCATCCATACCAAAGGTTCGAGCTTCATCCGGAACAATGGGAACGACTATAGGCCCTAGCTCCGAGTCTTTAAGCATTTTTGTCAAGGCGCGAACAAAGGAGCCGGTTGTCGACATCTCCCGGCCGTTGCTGCCCTCGTAGAGTTCCTGAAAGAGATTGGAATTGCTCATTGCCGGAGGAGAATGAAGCACCGATCTTTCCGGCACAAAACCCCCAAGAGCCTCTCTGCGTTCCTTGAGGTAGCGAATCTCCGGACTCGACTCAGGCGGTTTATAGAATGGAAGGTCAAGGGAATCCTCATCAGAAATTGGAATTCCAAAACGAGAGCGAAATTCTAGCAATTCGGCTTCATTCAGTTTTTTTTGCTGATGGGTAATGTTTCGGCCTTCCCCTGCCTCTCCAAGGCCGTATCCCTTTATGGTATGAGCGAGAATAACTGTAGGACTTCCGACATGGGCTACGGCTTTCGCGTAGGCAGCGTAAACTTTCTGAGGGTCGTGACCGCCGCGCCGAAGCTTCCGAATCGCTTCATCGGTGAGGTGGGCCGTAAGCTGTTTCAACCTGGGGTCAGTACCGAAGAAGTGCTCTCTAATGTACGCTCCGGACTCCACGGTATATTTTTGAAAGTCTCCGTCAACAGCCTCCGCTAGTCGTTCCGTCAAAATACCGTCCACATCGCACGCGAAGAGCGGATCCCAGTCTTCACCCCATACCACTTTAATCACCTGCCATCCGGCACCGCGAAAGATTGTATCAAGCTCCTCAATGATTTTCTTGTTTCCCCTAACCGGCCCGTCAAGTCGCTGTAGGTTGCAATTGATCACAAAGGTGAGATTGTCGAGATGCTCCCTACCGGCAAGCCCAAGCCCTCCGAGAGACTCGGGCTCATCCATTTCCCATCGCCTACAAAGCACCAGACACGCCCGGTGCGTTTGACTATTTCGCGATCCTCGATATATCGATTGAAGCGAGCTTGATAGACCGCCATGATTGGTCCTAGACCCATGGATACGGTTGGGAATTGCCAGAAATTCGGCATCAGTCTAGGATGAGGATAAGAAGACAACCCGTGCCCGTTTCCGGAGGGAAGTTCCCTGCGAAAGTTGCGTAGAGTCTCTTCATCAATTCGCCCTTCGAGAAACGCACGAGCATAAATACCCGGTGTCGCATGACCTTGAAAATAGATCTGATCCGCACATCCGTCTGCGTTATTGCCCTTGAAAAAATGATTGAATCCGACTTCATACAGAGTCGCAGCCGAGGCGTAGGTTGAGATATGCCCCCCGATTCCCTTGGATTCCCGGTTGGCACCCATGACCATAACCATGGCGTTCCAGCGAATAATGCTCTTAATGCGTCGCTCTATCTCACGATTGCCAGGATATCTAGGTTCTTCATCTTTAGGAATAGTATTTATGTAGGGTAATTTGGCCTCAAAAGGCATTGGCACTCCATACTCCGCTGCCCTAAAAAACACTGTCCGCAGTAGTCGCGCTGCTGCATCTTTTCCCTGCTTACGTACAATATATTCCAGCGAGTCCAACCACTCTTCCGCCTCTATTCGCTCAGCATCATTGGCTTTGCGATCATTTGACTGAGTCCCATTCATGCTGCTCCCTTTTCTGATACGATCTCCGGTACCAACCCTAGTACCGCAGCCATATCCTCGATGATGTCCGCTGACAATTTGTAACAGTCCACAGAATTGGGCACGGCAGTTATCGCTTTTTCTATTCTCGATTCCGAAACAGCGAATACCCGGCTGTGTTATGGGATGTCCACAGCAAGAAGAAGGGCACCGTGAATCAGAATCGCATGTTTCATCCTTCGTTGCGCGCCGCCGAAGACCTTCCGACCGTTAAGGAGCAGACTGTCATCTGTATGGGACTCGAAGCAAATGATCGTCCGGTTCGGCGTCGCACCTCCTTTTATTACACGATTGACGTTAACCCCTTGTCGCGCGAGCGCTAAAGATATCGCATGGCCGACAGCTGAATAGAGTCCATTGATACTTCGGGCACAGCTATGTACAGCCGGCAGTATAAGCCCGACGTTGAGTGTGCGGTTGTGCAACACTGCTGTGCCTCCGCTCTCACGTCTCAAAACAACTATGCTCTCGGCAGCGCATGTCTGATAGTTTATCTCTGATGCAATCTGTCCTTTTCCGACAACAAGCGCGGTATCCGACCATTCGTAAAGGAATAGTGCAGACTGGGACATACCTGCATTAAGAAGCTCTATCTCAAAAGCTAAGTCCAAAGCCGGAGGTCGATTGCGCACCAAGTATGTAATTAACGTTGGCGGATCTTGTCGTTTATAATTGCTACTCGCTGTTTCTACCTCTTTATATCGTCATCTCTTTAAAGCACACTATACATGTTGCTCAAAAGGAACATGTTTATCTCGTAATCGGTCTATGTCGTCGTCGCTCAACCTGGAAGACTGCGAAATGTAAACATCATTACCCTCTATTCGAACCGAGTGCTCCTTCAAGGGAGGATAGTTACCGTCAATACATTCACCGGTATTTATGTCAAATTGGTGACCATGTCTCGGACACCTCACCACCCAATCATCAATTGTTCCGTTGGTCAGGTTCGCTCCATCATGCGTGCAAGCCATTTCCCGCGAGAAGAATGTGCCGTCCGGACGTTTGAAAACAGCTACCGGTTTGCCCATGAGATTAATCAAGAGAAACCGTTTCGATTGAAACAGCGATAGATAGCCGACAAACACATAGCCGCTTTTCTTCCTAGTCTTCCTTTTTCCTCTCAATCCAAACATGGTTACACCTAACAGTGTCATCTTTCGTTTCAATTGAAAGATGTCACAAAAATGCCCCTTCACTATTCGTGCCAACAAGTCAGTCATCCCCATAGGGAAAATTCAGCGGCATTTTTTTACTTAGTTTGTTGTTGTCATAAACGCGCCATATTTCGGATGCGAATTTGATACAGGTGTTCAAAAAAAGACATAAAAGAACTTCTGCTAAATGAAGATAATGACAGGCTTGACACCTCTAATCGCCCAATTAATGCCGTCAAAATAAAGCTGTAGATGGGTATCAAAACCCTCCTTCTCCAACATCAGATAAATATCGTCAGGCTTCGATACTCTCATCTCAGATTTGAGCAACCTCTTATTTGACTTATTTTGCCAATCAACAATCAGAAGGTTGCCGCAGGGTGCAAGAATACGAAAGACCTCCTGTAAATAGGGTACAGGGCCCTCCATGTATTGTAAAAAATTTACCGCCAATACAATGTCAACTTGCTCGTCTTTAAAAGGTAAGGTTTTAGGTTTAACCTTGTCGAGGCAGATCGGACGTACATGTTCGTCGACTCTATCGGCAATAACCTTTTGTTCTAGGCTCTCAAGAAGTGATTCCGAGTAATCGCAGGCGAAAACAACCCCTCGACCGGCGAGGGTATCCAGTCGCCGAGCGATGGGCAGAGTAAATAGTCCTTTTCCAGCGCCTAGTTCTACGATGACATC
>CAYWLQ010000232.1:0-5449 GCA_964458775.1 uncultured Myxococcales bacterium
ATATCGGTTGGTTACGTTAAGAAAACCTAAGAAAAGCCGGCGGCGAAACGGCCTGGCGATTATTTTTTGCTTTTCGCCGCCATTAGAAACACTAAAAAGGAAGCCTTCTGATATGGAAACCGGCCAAGAAAATATTTTAAAAACAAACAAATTTGGGCAAAATTCAGGGTCCCTCAAAGTTTAGTTATGTGGTATGTCTTGGGACAAATGTACCGATTTTTAATATCCGTTATTATTTTCACTATATTTTTGACTTACGGGCTTTTGTCTTTCGCTCAGAGCGCTGATTCAGCTGCTAAGACTTCACCGCCGGCGGAAGGTCAAGGTATATTGGTTCCTCCTGTTATTTCCTCTTATTTTGAAGCTTCTTATCCCAAAGAGGCATTGGAGGCCGGTTTGGAGGGGGAGGTTGAGGCGGAGCTTAAGATTGATGAAACAGGGCTTGTTGTTGAGGTTAATATTATCACTCCGGCCGGGCATGGTTTTGATGAGGCGGCTGAGGACGCTCTTTATCAATTTGTTTTTTCTCCCGCTACTCGGGACGGCGTTCCCATTCCTTCCAGTGTTATCTATAAGTACAAGTTTTTACTTCCCTCGACCAAAGAGGCTCCCGCCCAAGAAGAAGAGACGGACGCGGATTCATCTCTTCCCGCTTCTTTGCTTTGTACTGTTACCGACATGGACGGTGCTTTCTTATCCGGTGTAACAGTTATGATTACTGTTGAGGGTTCGGAAGAATCTCTTACTTTAACTACGAACCAAGACGGCAAGTTGGAAATTACCGATCTTTATCCTCAAAAATATCGACTCGAATTTGTTCTTGCCGGCTATAAGGCATTGTCAATCGAAGAAGATTTAGAACCCGGGGAGATTAGGGAGGTTCTTTACCGGCTTGAGGCCGAAGAATCCATGTACGAGTCGGTTATACGCTCTCGAAAGCCTCCTCGCGAGGTAACCAGGCGTGAGATAACCAGAAGAGAAATTACTCGTATTCCAGGTACCGGCGGTGATGCCTTGCGTTCTGTACAGAATTTGCCGGGCATGGCCAGGGCTCCTTTTATCAGCGGCGCTTTGATTGTGCGGGGAAGCTCTCCCGGCGATTCCAAGTATCTTTTTGACGGTATGCCGATTCCGATGCTCTATCATTTCGGCGGTCTTACTTCTATTATCAACTCAGATCTATTGGAGAGTATCGACTTCTTTCCGGGCAATTTCAGCGTAAAATACGGCGGGGCTACCGGAGGCGTTGTAGAGGTTTATCCACGTGCTCCCAACAAAGACCGACTGCATGCCTACATTGATGCTGATATTTGGGATGCCGGTGTTTTGTTGGAAGGTCCGGTCGGGCGTAAGTGGTCTGTAGCGGCTTCCGCCAGGCGAAGTTATATCGACACTATCTTAAACGGACTAATGCCGGACAACGACGGATTTTCTTTTACTGTGGCTCCACGATATTACGACTACCAACTAATCGCAGACTATCACCCTAGCAAAAAGAATAACCTGCGTTTGTTTTTCTTCGGTTCAGATGACAAATTGGTGTTTGTAATGGGAAAAGATGTGGTGGGAACACCCGTCCTGTCAGGCGGAGCCAAGATGCGCATGTTGTTTCATCAGGCTCAGGTGAGATGGATGCACGATTTCGGAGGAGGCATTACCAATATTTTGAGCATAGCCACCGGTTTTCAACGTACTGACATGGGAATGGGGAGTATGTTTACCGGTAAAGCAGATGCCGTACCTGTGTTTTTGCGCAATGAGTTGGCCTACGACGAAAACAGAAACATTGCATTTAGAATCGGTTTAGATTCTGACCTATGGTGGTCTAAATGGAAAGTCAGGGCTCCTTCCAGCGGAGGAGGGCTTGAGGGTCAGCCAATGGACCCCTTAACAGCAAATACTGAAATTTTTGAAACTTCCGGAAAAACAGTAACTGTGCGTCCCGCAGTCTATAGCGAACTTGAAATAAGACCTGTCGAGAAGTGGAAATTGATAGGCGGTTTTAGGCTTGATTATTTTCCTCTTGTTGAAAAGATTGGTTTAGATCCTAGATTTGTTACCAAGTACAAGTTGTTTAAAAAAACCGAACTCAAGGCCGGAATAGGAATGTTTCACCAATCTCCCGGAGATATTCAAAGCGACAAAGATTTTGGAAACCCGGATCTGGCGCTTATCAACGCTGTTCACTATACTGTGGGAGTTGATCAAGATTTGTATAAAGAACTGACACTTGGAATTGAGGGCTTCTTTAAGAGGATGCGCAATCTCATATCATCTGATCCGGAAACTATTTATAACAATGAAGGATCCGGTAAGGTTTGGGGGCTTGAGTTTCTGCTAAAACATGCAGACAACGGACGCTTTTTCGGATGGATATCTTACACCATTATGCGCTCTGAGAGAATCGATCATCCGGGTGACAAGAAAAGACTTTTTGATTTTGACCAAACCCATATCTTAACAGTGCTTGCAAACTTGGTACTGGGGAGAGGCTGGGAAGCCGGTTTCAGATTCAGACTGGTTTCAGGGAATCCGGATACGCCTGTTTTGGGTTCGGTCTTTGATGCTGATTCAGATATCTATTGGCCCATATACGGTGATTCAAATTCCACGAGACTTCCGGCTTTTCACCAGCTGGACATTCGAGTAGACAAAAAATGGACCTTTAAGCGCAATATAAAAATGAATGTCTATCTCGATGTCAGCAACTTATACAATCGTAAAAATCCAGAAGGATACTCCTATAATTATGATTATACAGAAAAACAATACTTCAACGGTTTACCTGTAATGCCTAGTATCGGATTGAAACTTGAGTATTGAGATTCGGCATTAACAAAAAGGAATTTAGTAATGCGCAGTCCTAGAAAACCGCGTCGTATTGTACATGTCCCTTTGCCGATAGAGGAGACTTCTCCTCCTGTTTGCTCACCTAAGTTTCTTGAACTTGGAGACAGCGCAGCGGATGATCCTCAACACGTTATCGATTTGCTCAATTTTGAGCCTCACAGAATATTGGATGAAAAATCAACGATTCGTATGCTTTCTTTTGCTTTTGAGGGCGGAGATACCGGAAGCAGTATACGTTCTATTCTTGGAAACGCAAAAATAGCCAGATCGCAATTTGACCCTGATTGTTTTGAGGACAGTCTTTTTGTCAGCGAGTTAATCGACACATGTATGACAGTTCAGTTGGGCGATTTTAAACCTGACATCAATAAAACATTTCTTTTATCTTTGCTTACTCATCCGCCCGAAGATTCTAGATCAGTTGCCTTTAGACAGGAAATTCTAACCGAATTAACAACTTGCAAAGAGATTTTAGATAACTTTAAAAAGCTTTATCGTAACCTGCATTCGCTTCGGCAACTGTTTGAATCTGATTATGACGAATATGAACACGATAATCGACAGCGTCGTTTGGAAATACTTGCAGGAATAAGAAACGCTGTAACAGAAATGCAGACGGGGTTTGAAAATTGCAAAAGCGGTCTTGTGCGTATTTTTGATTTTGCATTTGCAAATAGTAAGACCGAGGAGTTTTCAAAACTCTGTGCTCTTTTGGATCTTGAGAATCATTTGGCCGGAGTAACTCTTAATCTCAGAATAGGCGGAGACGGAAAGATACATCAATTCGAAGTTGTATCAATGAATGAAAACCGAGACAATTTGTTTTACCGCTCTCCTTTGAGTCGTTTTTTTTCCAGAATAAAGATGCTGTTTCGCGGCTATATCTTTAGCGAAGGCGAGCTGGTAAATCGATGGATCGATACTGTTTACGATGGAATTTCGAAAGTTGTTCCTGTTCTAATAAGACTTTTAGGTGAGATGGAGTTTTATCTCGCCTCGCTGGCCTTTAAAGATACCGCTGAATCAAAGGGGTTGTCGGTTTCATTTCCGGAGTTTGTTTTAGAAGACGAAGCGGATAATTCACAACCCATAGAGCTAAAAAAACTGTTTAACCCGCTGCTCTTCAGTCAAGACATCGTGCCGGTTCCCTGTGATTTGGAAAGCGATAGATGGGAAACCATAACCGTTGTAACCGGTCCCAACTCGGGCGGAAAAACCAGGCTGATGCAAGCGGTTGCCTTGGCGCAAATCCTTTCGGAATGCGGAATGTACGCGCCTTTTGAGAAAGCGCGTTTGCACCGGGCGGCGGGATTGTTTGCGTCTTTGATAGAAGAAGCTCGCGCTGATCAGAGAGAAGGCAGGCTCGGTGCCGAACTAATACGCATTCGTAGCGTTTTTGAAAAATCCAAACCCAAATCCATTGTCATCTTGGATGAACTTTGCTCCGGAACCAATCCTTCTGAAGGAGAAGAAATTTTTAGATTGGTTGTTTCACTGCTGAGCGAGCTTAAACCGAGAGTGCTTATTACCACGCATTTTTTACAATTCGCAGCAACCCTTGAGTCAGAGAATCATCCGACAGCGCACTTGAGGTTTTTAAAAGTTGAGCTGGGAGAAGATAATAAACCGACCTATCAGTTCATTCCGGGAGTAGCGTCAACCTCTCTGGCTCATCTGACCGCCTCTCGATTGGGGGTTACCAAGGACGAGCTTCAGACTTTAATAAAGAAAAATAGTTAGACTCCGCTTCGTTTTGACAAGCTCAACAAGCGTCGGTTAAAGATTATGAAAAGCGGATTGGAGACTTAAGGGATAACTTCATTATTGTTTGAAGAATTATCCGGTTTAGTTGTTTTGTCCTTATCTATATCCAAACCCCAGCAGATCATCCAGCCTATGTTTCCTCGTTTGGTTTTTACAAGACACCAATCATCTGTAACTTCTATGAGCTTTATTTTCTGTCCTGTGCTGATAAAGCCGATAATTTCTCCGTCGATGGGCGATTTGCGCACTCTAACACGGTCTCTGGTTACAGTGACCTCTTCAGCGTCGTCAGCGGCCTTTTGCAACCTGGCAGTGTCTGCTTGTGTTATGGTTACGGTTTTGGGAGCCTCTATACTTTTTTCAGTTTCAAATCGAACTGTTCCCTTTAGTCGATAACGACTGAATCTATGGGTGGCTGAGCTGAAGGGAAGACTTCGCCACGCTTCGGCGATGCAGTCTACTATCTGATCCGCAGCTCTTAGAGTAGAAGCAGTTCCGGGCCACACGCTCCAAACTTCTCTTGCGAAATCAGCCTCCGCATATAATGTGAGTTGACCTACATTATCGGTTGTAGTTACGTTATCTTTGCATTGCAAAATTTCTTTTGCGTTTGTCTCCGCGATTAATGCAAAATCACTTAGCGAATCACATTCCGCTCCGATGTATTCAAAGCCTTTGCTATCCCAACATTTTACAGGTGCAAGCTTGGCCAAAAAGGAAATCCCAGCAACTTTGGGTGCTTTGGTAACAGTAACAAAAGGGTCTTGGTGCTGTGCTCTTGAGGTTTTCAAAGAGGTCAAAGGTTGAGTAACCATATCGTCGACAAGCAAAGGAT
>CAYWLQ010000233.1:0-1986 GCA_964458775.1 uncultured Myxococcales bacterium
TGAAAGACTGGGCAATAGGAACAATGATAAGCACAGCAGCAAGCGCAGTAGCTGCCGGGGTTGAGAGTTTGGGTGGGGATGGTGCAGAGGGGGGCGGGAACACCAGTAATGAAAGCATGGGTGATCGAAATCAGGCTACTCAAAATACGACTAGAACTCAATATAAAGATATTACCGCAGATGAACTACCAGGTGGGCCTGTGATTCTGCATGTTGGGAATAGAGAAATTCACCTAGACAATATGCAGGCAGCATTTAGTTGGATGGAAAGAAACTCAAATCTTGGTGGTGGTCAGTGGCTTGATACAGAAAATGGAAAAATTTGGGTTAATAACCGGAGGGAGATTGATGTGATATTTTATCGGCGGGTGAGTACAGATCCAAATAATAGAGAAAGTATGAGAACAATTCATGGCGATGTTGCTTTCGGCAGACCTTATGAGCCTGGAGTGTCCGGTCATTCTCCTCGTCAACTAATTGACAATCAAAATGCACGTGTTTTCGGAATTGCTCACACACACCCTTGGGGAAAAGGTGAATGGGCTATTGATTTTGCTTCTAATAGAGTAGTTGAGATGGATTACGGACCATCATTGGGGGATGTTAATAGTGACAGGGCAGTGGATAAATATGCCGGTTATAATGTTAGTGCGTGGGTAATTCAAAATGGCAATATTATGGAATATTAAATACAGGAGAGAACACAATGCTGGATCATAAGCATTTAATTCTGATTTCTGTTATTGCAATGATTATTCTTGGCTGCTCAAGTGAAATAGATTGCCCTAAAGATACAAAGAGCGTTGTTGACAAAGGAGTTTTTATTAAGAAGAGAGCATATTGTATAGACCGATTAGGAAGAAAACAAGGAAGATTGATAATATGGACAGAAGACGGATCAACTTTTGAGGAGTACTATATTGATGACGAAAATGATGGCAGGTGGCAGGCAAGGTGGCCTAATGGGAACCTTAAAGGAGAGGGGAGATGGGATAAAGATAGTGTTAATAGAATGAAGTATGTAAAAGAGGGAAAATGGCGTAATTGGCATCCTAATGGCCAGTTGGAACAAGAGATAGTATATAAAGATGACAGAATCATATCAGCACTTCCCAGGATTGATGGGCACACTGAGGGAGATATGTGTTGGGATGCTGAAGGAAAAGTAGTACAGTGTCCGTTAACCAAAAGAACAGAGACATGGCAAGGGCAGAAAAAATTTTTAATAAAGGAAAATGCTATTGACGGTATAAAATAGAGAAACAGTGGAAACACACACGTAAAATAGAATACGGGTATTTTGACAGAGAGCTAAAGGGGCCGTCGAGTTGGAACAGTAATGACATTGTAGCAGGAACGATAACAGGTTGGCCTGTTGGAGCATCGCCGTCGGATGCGCGTATGGGATATGATAGTCTAAACCGATTGGTATATGAGGAGCGAGAGTACATAACAGCAAACGGAAATGACAGTCAGTTGGACGAGGAGTATAAAACGATACAGGAGCGAGTGAGGTCGCTGGATTTTGGGTTTGATGCATCGGATTCGATGACGGAATGGCTGGACGGAGCTGATTCTGAAGGTGTTGTGGCGAGTAAAAATTTGGGACGAGGATTGGGTCGTATAGAGAACGGATATCAGCTTAATATAAAGAACGGAAGAGCTGAGTGCATGAATGCGCTGATGAGCGGAACGACAATGGAAACAGGTTGTTTAAAGCCGGAGGCGTTATATTTTGCGACGAATGTTGAAGAGGTAAGAGATATAGAAGAGCCGACCTCTGGACGAGGTACTTGTGTATGGGCCGGATATGATGCCGGCGGTAGGATGACAAGGCAGGTTATTAGGACAGGATGTTTGGAATGCAGTTATGAGGACGATGCCGAACAGTCAACGCAGTGGGGAGAAAAATGTCCTGGAGCGCCGGAGGTAGGCAATCCCGGCAGTTCCGGGTATAAGAGTGCAGTGGAGGCGAGGACTGTAACG
>CAYWLQ010000233.1:1996-5410 GCA_964458775.1 uncultured Myxococcales bacterium
GTCAGTTGTTTGGAGCTTTTAAGACAGATAGTGAGAAGACGGGACATTTTGTGATGTCGTATTATTATGATTCATCGGGGAATCGGGTAATTCGAGAGAAGGCAGATTATAGGGACGGAGATTATACAAACATCAGGCAGGATATGTATATATCCGGAGGCTATGAGCGACGAGGAGTACAGCTAATATCGATGGAGAGTCAAAACCCTGTATCAGTAAATCACGCGGGGTTTATGTCGGGAGTAAAGGGGTCGTACGAAGATATAGAAGGAACAAAGGTAACAAAGTATTCGTCGGGAGTAAGAGTAGAAAGAGAGTATAGAGGAGGAGAGTTTGGAGAAGAGAAGTGGTATTTAAGCCTCAACAATCACCTAGGATCGACGACGGCGGTAGCGGACTTTGACACAGGAGCGTTGGTAGAGTGGAGCACGCACTATGCGTACGGGGCGGAGGAGAGTCACTGGAGAAACCAAGCTGTAAAGTATGCGGACGGAGACGGGAAGTTCAATAGTCAAGCGCCGTATACGTTTACGGGAAAAGAAGAAGACAAAGAAGTAGGGCTGTATTATTTCGGAGCGAGATATTACTCGGCGTATTTAGGTCGATGGTTAAGTCCCGATCCTCCGGTGGTACACGGAGGAGGAGTAAGCAACTATTACAATTACGGAGGTAACAGTCCGTACATATATGTGGACCCTGACGGGAACTTTGCAATAACTGCAATGATACTGGGGGGCGGAGCGTATTTTGCGAATAAAGGAAGCTCCAAAGGCTCCATGATATATGGTGCTGTTGTAGGAACGGCCATAGGCGGACCGATAGGGGGTTCAGTGGGAGCATCGTTTGCAACGGGAAGTTGGGCAAGAAGCCAAGGAGCGTCGATATCTGATTCATGGAGCTACGGATGGTCGGTATTTGCATCGAGTTCGAGTCAGATAATGGCGTTTGCGACAGCCCCGTATTGGGGGCCGACGATGCCTCTACTGCAAAGTGCGCTAAGTTTGGGGAGTGCGGGCCTGAATATGTGGGCAAGTTATGAGACAGGGCAATGGATAGGCATCGGAACTGATGTGGATAAAATGAAGTCATTGAGTATGAATAAACAACAGGGAATCTCAATGGAACAACAGCAATCTCTTGCTGAATCAGGCGAGGTAATTAGAGTAAGTAGAGAAAGAGAAAGACAAGAAAAAGCCAGAAAAGATGCAGCGGCGATAGCAATGAGTATAGGCGGGACAGGGGGAAACGGGGGAAGTGTAAGCATTGGCGGTCACAATATGAGTGCATACGAGGATGCTATTTTGGATGGCCTACTAGGTTCTTCTAGCAATACCAAAGGAATTGCTGAATTGCGAGGCACCGAGGTTGATGTACTTTATCATTACACACATGCAGGAAAAAACAGTAAGGGGAAGGAAATATTCACAGAGAACATAGAGACTCTGTCGGGAAGCGGTATAACTGTCGGTGCAATCGGCGAGCAAGCTGCTCTTACTTCTGTAAATGCAAGTGGAAATTTGCAAAGGGAAACCGTGTTGTCTTGGGGAACATTGGAAAATGGAGAAGTAGTTGCAGTAAGAGTAGACGGGCAATGGGAAAGTGTTGGACAGTACGGAAATGCATATTCTCCGTCAGCGGCCACAATGAAGTTTTTTATCGCTCAAACAGATAATTATATTAAAAAAGCAAATGTGGAAGGCATGGCACACACACATCCTCGATCTAATGGTCCGACCTATGTAGATGGCCTAAACGATGATTTTGGCTTTATAAAAAATGAAAATCGTTCTTGGGGCAGGAGTCTTAATCATTTTGTATTTTCACGGGAGTCTTTTTGGCAAGCCAAAACATATGAATATTGGTGGAACTGATGGCTAACACGGAGAATTGCTAATGAGAAGTTTTGAAAAAAAATATCTAAAAGTTGTCCACTGTTTAGTAGCAGCAATTCTTATGGGATGCGGAATGAGAACAGAATTTGAAAACATGGTGCTGCAATATAATAGAGATTTTGCAGATCAACCAATGGATACAGATGATGGTTGGCTTTCTGATCCGTTATTAGAAGAAGTTGGTAAGAATACTGAGGCTATAGAGTCAGACTGTGTTTTTAGCGAAACTCTGTTAAAAAACGACCAGCTGTCAAAACTTAGAAGCTGTAAAGTAGTAAAAGGCAATATAGATATAAGGGGTTGTAATGATTGTATTTTGCTAGACCATATACGGGATGTAGATATAGTGAAAGGTGATATTGATATTTATAGAAACCTACTAATTGAACAAGTAGGTTCGTTTATGAACTTGCAGATAGTAGAAGGGAATTTGTGTATTTCAATGAACCCAAATCTTACAGATGCAGGCATATTTCACAAATTGCGATATGTTGGAGGAGACGTTGAAGTACACATGATGAATGATAATTATGCACAGGCGGAAATGCCAAAAATGCCGAAATTAGAAAGAATAGGCGGAAACTTGTCTTTGGTCGGAAGAATGATTGAAGATATCGGTGATTTTTCTTCGTTAAAACAGATAAGAGATGGATTGACAATCTCATCAACATATAGACTGTCCGTAATAGAAGGTATGGACAAACTGGATTCAACCGGGGGTGTGGTGAATTTTAGCTTTAATAGAGTGCTTCAAAGAATTACGGGTCTGTCATCGCTAGAAAAAATCGGCGGAAAACTAGAAATAAAATGGAATCCTTTATTGCATGATATATCCGGACTAAACAACGTTGAAACAATAGAAGGTGACTTGTGGGTATCCGGAAATAGTAGTCTTAACCTTGAAAAAATATTAGCACTTGAGAAATTGAAAACAATTAAGGGAAACGTAACGTTCTGCGAAAATGGATGGGTTCCAAATAAAAAGAAAGCCATAAGATCACTCAAACGTCGATTTGAAATCGATGGAATGATATATATTTCTAACGAAGAATGCGATTCGGCACCGGAGGTAACTTATCATAGCTACAAAAAGTATAAAAAAGAAATAAGGAAGAAAAGGAAAGGAAATAGGTGAGAGCGGCCTTGCAGTCTGATTGTTTGTATTCGTCGGGAGTAAGAGTAGAAAGAGAGTATAGCGGAGGAGAGTTTGGAGAAGAGAAGTGGTATTTAAGCTTCAACAATCACCTAGGGTCGACGACGGCGGTAGCGGATTTTGACACAGGAGCGTTGGTAGAGTGGAGCACGCACTATGCGTACGGGGCGGAGGAGAGTCACTGGAGAAACCAAGCTGTAAAGTATGCGGACGGAGACGGGAAGTTCAATAGTCAAGCGCCGTATACGTTTACGGGAAAAGAAGAAGACAAAGAAGTAGGGCTGTATTATTTCGGAGCGAGATATTACTCGGCGTATTTAGGTCGATGGTTAAGTCCCGATCCTCCTGTGGTACACGGAGGAGGAGTAA
>CAYWLQ010000234.1:0-5376 GCA_964458775.1 uncultured Myxococcales bacterium
TCTTGTATCGAAATCTGCCAAAAGGATTGGCAACGCGAAACCGGAAAACCGGAACATCGTTTTTTTAAATTGGCTAGCGAATCGTGCAATAGAGCTCTCGGCCATATGGAGGATCTACTAGAATCATGTTTGCTTCATGACAACACCCGACCGATTCAGACTGAACTGACGGAGTTGGCACCGTTTGTCAGCTCTATTGCAGAGGGATATCAGCCCAAAGCTTTACAAAAAAGAATAGTTCTTAATTTTCTATCGCCGAATGAAAAAATTACTGCGAATATCAACAAACTTCGTCTTTCGCGAGCGATCGACAATCTAATTTCAAATGCAATTAAGTTTACTCACGAAAACGGAACAATTGAAATTTCCTTGTATAAGGAAGACGGCTTTGCAGTTATCAGAATTTCTGATACCGGAATCGGCATTCCGGAGAAGCTTCAGAATTCATTGTTTGAGGAATTTACACCCGCAGCAAGAATAGGAACTGCTGATGAACGTTCTGTGGGATTGGGTATGTACATAGTAAAACAAATAGTAACGTTTCACGGCGGAGATATTAGTTTTAAAACCAAAGAAAACGAAGGGACATCATTTTTCGTCCGGATTCCTACGAAATCGTAATTGTTTTTGGGTGAAAAAGACGAAAAAATTTTTATTCTTGGATGGTTATCTTAATCATCTGTATGGGGGTTTTGGGGCGATCTCCTGATCCTGTAGGAGCGGTTTCTATTGACTTTATCACGTCCATTCCCTCTATGACTTTTCCGAATACCGGATGCTTTGAGGCTCCTGGAGAAAACCAATCCAGGTAGGAGTTGTCAGCGGTGTTGATGAAAAATTGAGAGCCGCCTGAGTTCGGTTGTCCTGTGTTTGCCATGGACAAGGTTCCCGGTTGATTGGAAATTTTTGCATCTTGAGGGTGCTCATCTTTGATTCGACCGTGAGGGGGACCTCCTGTGCCGGCTCGGGGACTGGAGGGGTCTTTGCTGAACGGACAGCCGAACTGACACATGAATCCTTTTATTACTCTATGAAAATGAAGGCCGTCATAAAAGCCGCTCTTTGCTAAGTCGATAAAATTTTGTGAGGTTATAGGCATTTTGTCGAGAAAAAGTTCGACGGTAAAAGAACCTAGTGAGGTTTCGCAAATAGCTGTGGGATTAGGCATTATAGCTCCTTTGGGTTTTTGTACGATATTTATTAGGGTTTTTGAATATATCCCTTGTCTATCAAATCGAAAATAATGTTGGTAACGTCAAGGTCCGAAGACGAGGCTCTATCAACAACCTGTCCTAATGTCTGGCGGTTAATAATCAATTGGAGCACATCTAATTCATTCATATTTAGCTCAGACAATTTGGAAACCAGCGGAAAAGGAATGGTAAGCTGTGTTTCCGGAGCGGGAAGCTTTCTCTGCATGTGGCGAATTTCGTCGATTTGTCTTAATCCCTCCATGAGGATATGCTCTGTCGACATATTGATTGTCTCAGGAAAATCGTGAGGTTCGGGACCAAGAAGTTCGAAAGTTCCTTCTTGCCAAGAGAGTATTCTAAATACAGCTTTTAAAGGTTTGAGTCCCTTTGCGTTGCTGACCGTCGAATATATTATTCTGCCGTTTTCAAGGTGAAGTTTTCCTTCTACGCTTCCGACTCTTATTACAAGAGTTCCTGTTTTTTTGCTGGTGCTGAATAGCTGGATAAGGTCAGGGAGAGGTACTTCACTAATATTGCCGCTCATAGATCGAGTTCCATATCCGGTAACTCTTTTGACACTGGTATCTTCTACTTTCAATTGCGGCGGAGCTCCAACTGAGGTCTGTCTGATCTCTTTATCAGCTTCAACCAATTTCATAATGGAGGTTCCGATTAGAATACGATCTCCCTGTTGAAGTTTGGTTTCTGATACTCTTTCGCCGTTAACAAAAGTACCGTTGGTGCTTCCCAAATCTTCAATCTTTAAGTCAACGCCGTTTATGGTGATTTGGGCATGTCGACGAGAAACCATATCCTCAATTAGTACCACATCTATATCTGAGCTTCTGCCGATACAGATCTGACCGGTTGACGGCAGAAGAAACTCGTTTCCTTTATGTTTGCCTGATATGAATCGTAATGCGAGCTTAGACATTCGTTTCCAATCCAGCTTTCCTGAGCAATGTTGTATCGTTGGCGCTATATTCGCGCAAAAACTTCATGAGTTTATTGTTTTTTTGCTCGTATATCAAGAAGTTGACCTTACTAAAGCTAATGATTTGTAAAAAGAAACCAAGTTCAGTCCAAAAATATAAATCTGTCTTTTCTTATAACCTACGGTAATTATTGTTACTGCAATATTTGTCGGTTAATTTGGGCTTTGAAATAATTTAAAAGATTCTTTATTTTCGTTCCAAATCGACTAACGGATATACTTTTGCCTCCTGAAGAACAGATTAGTTTTAATCGAACTCAGTAATTCCATGTAAATTACGTTTCTAAAGAGAGCGTCTTTCAAGAGAAAAAATTGCTTTTGGCATAATTGTCATTCGATGGGACTGCACAGCAGGGGCAGTTACATTTTTGCGGTAAAATACCTTGAAAAAAATAATTAAATATTGATAAAGCGCGCGACTAGTATCCTATTTTGATATATAAATAAGTATTCCGCAAAAGCGGTGTTTCAGTGTTTCAATTTTTTTCAAGGAGAGAGTTATGCGCGTAAAGGCAAACATCTTGGGGTTTGTTGCTCAAATGATAATGGGGTTGGGGATTCTGCTTCTGCCGGTACAATCGGCTGCGCAGGAACAAACGCAAATAAAGCCTAGGATTTTGATAATATTCGACACATCTACCAGTATGTTGTTGGATATTTCAGCCGAAGAAGATGTTTATACCAATGGTGACGGTAGCTGGGATCCTTGGCCAAGTTCGCGTTCATGTTGTCCCGGAACTGGAAACAGCCGAATGTACGCGGCCAAAGAGGCCATGCGCCAAATGGTAGAGGCCACCGGAGATATTGAGTTTGCCTTGATGAAGTACGCGCAGGATTATGCATCTGACTTTGAGGACGGATGGGTTGACGAAGAAGATCCCATCCCAATCGACTATATCAAATATCGCAATAATCAAAATCCGACAGGCGATGACCGCATGCGCTATCGAAGCAGATGGTTTAACGGACAGTGCTATCCTGCTTTTGTCGGATATGGGGATACTCAGGATTATGAATGGTTGTGTGTAGAGTTTCCGACAGCAGGGGAGGATAATCGCGATGCAATCATGATGTGGATGGACCATCATGAGTACGACTATACCAATCTTGGTGTTCCGGCCTTCTCTCCTTTAGGTCGCGCGGGTGATGATAATGAACAAGAACTGAGAGCAGTTGGTGCTACACCGCTGGCTGCATCAATGGAAGCTGCTGCGCAATATTTGCAGGCTATTTACCTAGCAGATTTGACCGATGACCCGCTACAAGCTGATTGTCGACCGTATAAAGTCATTCTGTTGACTGACGGCGATGAGTTTTGCGGAGGTCAACCGGTAACTGCGGCAACAGATTTGTATTATTCATTAGACAATATCGGTCCGGACCCTCAGCCTAAGACTGGCGGTGTTAAGATATATGTGATTGGTCTTAAGCTGCAATCCCAGCAACTCAATGACATAGCTATTGCCGGCGGTACTCCAGAGGCATATTCGGCCAATTCACAAAATCAGCTTTCGGCTGTGTTGTATGAGATTATTAACGATTCATTGATGGTTGAAGTTTGCGATTACGTAGATAACAACTGTAACGGTGAGATAGATGAGGGCTTTACCAAGTATTGCTATACATGGACGGATGGTGCTCCTTATACAGATTGGAATGCAGTGGATGAAACAGGGTGTAATCCGGAGTGGAGAAGAGATGAGCAAACCGGTTGTGAACTGTTGGCTGAGTGTGCTTGCGACGGTATAGACAACAACTGTGACGGACAGACAGATGAACCGCCTCCTAACGGTTGGCCGCTGGTGGGTACCTGCGGCGGTTGTGACGGCAGCAATCCTGAATGGTCATGTACCGGAAATCCGGAGGAAGGTCGATGCCTCCAAGGTCAGTTGGAATGTGCGCCGGGAGAAGGATATACCAATTGCGTGGGCAGTGTTGAGCCTATCGTTGAAACCTGCAACGGTTTGGATGACGATTGTGACGGAGCTACGGACGAAGATATTCCCGCCGGTGGAGTTTGCGGAACTTGCGGTGACGGTCGTTACTACTGCGTCGAAGGTCAGATGCAATGCTGTTCTGAAGTGGATACAGACGGTAATTGTGTGCCGGTACAAAAGCCGGTTCCGGAAACCTGTAACGGAGAGGATGATGACTGTGACGGTTCCACAGACGAGGATATTGCAGACAGATTTTGCATAGAGGCAGGCTACGAAGATTATGCAGGAGTGGGTATTTGTCGAGGCGGAACAATTAAATGCGATATGGGGGTATGGGGTAATGTAAATCCTGATACCGAAGAATGGGAAGCCGGTTATTGTTTGGGGCAACAATTGCCTGAGACTGAAATATGCAACGGTTTGGACGACAATTGTAACAGTCAGACAGACGAAGGTATTCCGCCGGGGGATGTTCCTTGCGGAGATTGCGGTGACGGTTTTGACTATTGTGTTGACGGAATATTTCAATGTTGTGCGGGACTAGATGAAGGAGTGTGCATACCTGTAAAAATGCCTACTGCAGAAGTCTGCAACGGAGAAGATGATAATTGTAACGGCATGACCGACGAGAATATACCTCCTCGTTCTTGCAGAGATTGTGAAGATTTTGAGGAAGGTTCGCAGCTTGAAACTGATTGCGAAAACGGCATTTTGTATGGGAAATGTCAGGCCGGTTTTGAAAACTGTACAGGTGAACCGGGAGGAGTATGGGGAGAATGTGAAGAATGGGTAGGACCGACAATTGAAGAGTGTAACGGACTGGATGATGATTGTGACGGATTGATAGATGAAAATATTACAGGAGAGGACGGTTGCGGAATCTGCCAAGAAGGACAGATGCAATGTGTGGGCGGTATTATGCAGTGTGTGGGTGATAGAAGTCCATCGGCTGAAATCTGTGACGGCGTAGACAATAATTGTAACGGTTCTACAGACGAAAATCTATTTAGGTACTGCGGAGGCTGTATTGCTCCTTCGGTGGGAGATCCCGGACCGGAATATGCGGATTGTCTTGCAGCGCAAGTTGAGAATCCGGCAATAGGCCCGGGAGAGGGTGCATGCAAACAAGGAAGAGAACAATGCACAGGAGGAGCAGGCGGAACTTGGGGAGAGTGTGTTGACTCAATCGGTCCTACAGCGGAAGTATGCAACGGAATAGATGACGATTGTGACGGATTGACCGATGAAGAAC
>CAYWLQ010000235.1:0-5299 GCA_964458775.1 uncultured Myxococcales bacterium
ACGCTCAATTGATGTCGGTTGATGCAGATACTATGGAATCTTTGTTGGAAAAACTTATGTTTGCAATGACCACGGATGATGTTCTTAAATCTCTGAATTAAATCGCTTTTGGTGATTCTTTATGGAACTCTAACAAGTTATTGTGAAGACAATTCCTATGATGCTATACAAAGCATCGGTTTTGCGAAAATTTACCGCATAATTGCATTTTGGAATTGGACCTGAGCCGGCGATAATGCTAAAGTCATGGCGAGATTACAAAAAGGAGCGGGATTTATTATAATGACTACCGTTTATCAATCGAAATTCTGGGCAACCTCGCTGCGTCTTGGCGGCACATTAGGCGAAACCGACGCTTTGGATAGATCAATTTCCAACGCACGTGTGGATCTAAATCCTCACCAAGTTGATGCAGCGTTGTTTGCAATACGCTCTCCGCTTTCTAATGGGGTAATTCTGGCGGACGAAGTCGGACTTGGAAAGACTATTGAAGCTTGTTTGGTTTTGGCTCAGCGATGGGCGGAACGAAAAAGACATATTCTGCTGATTATGCCTGCCGGATTGCGAAAACAGTGGTCGCAAGAGCTGATGGAGAAGTTTTTTCTTCCGTCTGAGGTTTTAGAATCTTCGTCATATAAAAGAGCCGTACAGAAAAAATCCAAAAATCCTTTTGATCGAAAAGATACAATAATTATTTGCTCCTATCAGTTTGCTGCTGCAAAAAAGGCGGATATCGCCGCTGTTCCGTGGGATCTTGTGGTTATAGACGAAGCTCACAGGCTTAGAAATGTTTACAAACCTCAAAACAAGACTGCCAATGCCATTAAAGAAGCTGTGGAAGGCAGACCGAAGTTAATGCTCACTGCAACACCTCTTCAGAATACGCTTCTGGAACTTTATGGTTTGGTTAGTCTAATCGATGAGCAGACCTTTGGAGATAAGTATTCGTTTCGAGCTGAGTTTACTTCGAAAGGTATTGATGAAGAAGAGCGAAATGAAGCTTTGAAATTGCGATTGATGCCTTTGTGCAAGCGAACACTGCGCCGTGATGTTCAGGAATATATAAGGTTTACGGAAAGACATGCCCAAACAGAGGAGTTTTTTGCTTCGGATGCAGAACACGAGCTTTACGAGAGAGTATCTGCTTATCTGCAAAGACAAACTTTATGGGCTCTTCCTCGTGCTCAGCGCATTCTGATGACTTTGGTATTGCGAAAGCTGCTGGCCTCTTCGACCTTTGCGATAGGAGCAACCTTGAAAAAGCTGGCGGCCAGACTTGAGAGACAAAATACCGAGTATTCAAATCCTCAGGCTGTACTGAAAGCATTGATGGATGAGGAAAACGATAGCGATGCTCCTTTAGACCCTCCGGTTGATGAGGATTTTGAAATTGCCGTTGAGCTAAAAGAGGAGTTTGAAGAAGAAGATGGGATTGAGACTGAAGAAGAGGTAACTCTTGAAACTGTTGCCAATTGGAGAGAGGAAATTGGCGCTGAGTTGAAAGAGGTAATCGCTCAGGTGGAATTGGCTTCGAAGATAACCGAAAATTCTAAAGGTTCGGCTTTGCTAAAGGCCCTGTCCACAGCTTTTGAAAAAATGGCAAGCTTGGGAGGACCGCGAAAAGCGGTTATCTTTACTGAGTCCTGTGAAACCCAGCGTTATCTTGTTCGTCTTTTGGAAGGAGGGGGATATAAGGGTGAGGTAATTCTTATTAACGGAACCAATACCGATCCGCTATCGGCCAAAATATATGGACAATGGCTGACTAGACATAAAGGCGAACCGGTTGTTTCCGGCTCAAAGCCGGTGGATATAAAGGCCGCGATTGTAGAAGAGTTTAGAGACAGGGCAACGATTTTGGTTGCAACGGAGGCGGCGGCGGAAGGAGTAAACCTTCAATTTTGCTCGCTGGTGGTAAACTATGATCTGCCTTGGAATCCCCAACGTGTGGAGCAGCGTATCGGTAGATGTCATCGTTACGGCCAAGAAAACGATGTGGTGGTTGTAAATTTTGTCAATTTACGCAACGCCGCAGATAAAAGAGTATTTGATCTGCTCAAGACAAAATTTTTGCTGTTTGACGGGGTTTTCGGCGCCAGTGATGAGATTTTAGGGGCTATTGAGTCGGGAGTGGATATTGAACGACGAATAGCAATGGTATATCAGAGTTGCCGAACAAAAGAAGAAATCGACAAGGCCTTTAATGAAATACAGGCGGATTTAGAAGAGGATATACAAAAGCGTCGAGCAAAGACTCAAGCTGATGTGTTAAGTCATTTTGATGAAGAAGTTCAGTCCAGGCTTAAGCTTCACAAAAGTGACACAGAAAATCGTCTTACAAAACGAGCAGAGCTTTTGCGTGCGGTTACGTTGTTTGAATTGAAGGAGGCGGTAAAACCTTTTAAAGACGGTATGGGTTTTGAGTACGAAAAAAAACGATACTATTTTGATTGGAGACAGGCCGATTCAAATAATGCGCATTTTTATCGAGTTGATCATCCTGTGGCCGAAGCTGTATTGGATAAGGCAATAGAAAGGTCTCTATCGCCCGGGGAGCTTACTTTTAATTTGGACAAATACCCGGGAAATATTTCTATGCTTGCCGAAATGAAGGGACATTCGGGATGGATGGAAGTGTCACGCATTTCTGTCATGTCCGCAAAGACAGGTGAGCAGACCGATGAAGAGCTGCTCCTGTATGCTGTTTCGGACAGCGGAGTTGTAATGGACCCCGAAATGTGTGAAAAATTGCTTTTGGTTCCTTCGACAGTGTCTTCTAAACCGTTAACAAAAATGATTCCTGAATCTGTGCTGACGGCGGGACGAAACAGTTTAATGGAGAAATATATAGAAGAGGTGGAGCAAAGGAATGCCAAGTATTATGACGAAAAAGGAGAGCAACTGGACAGATGGACGGATAGTCTAAGGGTTACTCAAAAAAAGGCGCTGGATGAACTGGAAGAGCAGGTAAAGGCATTGCAAAAGGCTGAGCGTGCAGCAGGAACTATGCCCGAAAAAATGCAAAAAAGACGAGAACGCAACGCTCTGGAAACCAAAAGAGATGAAGCGTGGAAAAAATATGATCTGGACAAAAGAGAACTTACACGTCAAAAAGATCTGCTGATGGACGAGACCGCCAGAAAGTTAGAATTAAAAACAAAAACCGAACGCATGTTTGCAGTTCGCTGGACAATAGCTTAACCGGTAAGAGGAAAAAGCATGAAGGACCCTAAAGATAAGCCAAAAAGGCTGAATCTAAAATCGTTTGATATAACCGAAGACAAAAAAGAAATGCTGCTAAATCTTTTTCCCGAAATAAGAACAGAAGGAAAAAAAATAGATTTCGACCGCCTGCGCCAGGCGTTAGGAGAAACAGTAGACACAGGACGCGAGCGCTACGGAATGGTATGGCCGGGAAAGGCCGATTGTTTTAAAACCATTCAGGCACCGAGCATAGGAACCCTTCGTCCTGTAGTTAAAGAAAGCGTTGACTTTGAGAAAACAGAAAATCTGATAATAGAAGGAGACAACCTAGAAGTCCTAAAACTCCTGCAAAAGTCCTACATGGGCAAAGTAAAAATGATCTACATAGACCCCCCATACAACACAGGAAAAGACTTTATCTACCCTGACAACTACACCGAATCCCTGCAAACCTACCTACAATACACCGGCCAAACAGACGACCAAGGCCGAAAATTCGGAACCAACACAGACACCGACGGCCGCTTCCACTCAAAATGGTTAAACATGATGTACCCAAGGCTGTACCTAGCAAGAAATCTACTAAAAGACGACGGAGTGATTTTTATTAGTATTGATGATGTGGAGGTTCATAATTTAAGGAAAGCTGCAGATGAATTATTTGGTTCTGAAAATTTTGTGGCAAATGTTATTTGGGAAAAGAAATATGCTCCGTCAAATGATGCAAAATGGCTTAGTGACACTCATGATCATATTCTCATTTTTGCAAAAGATAAGAAGAGTTGGTATCCGCAGTCTTTGCCGCGTTCAGAAGACCAAAATAGTAGATACTCAAACCGCGATGGGGATTCAAGGGGTGATTGGAAATCAAGCGACCTTTCTGTTAAATCATATTCAGAATCATATGACTATCCAATTTCTACACCGTCTGGAAGAGTAGTTAATCCACCACACGGTGCATGTTGGCGTGTTTCTAAGGAAAGATTTAAGGAATTAGTTGCCGACAATAGAATATGGTTTGGTGAGAATGGAGATAATGTACCATCGATAAAAAGATTCCTTTCAGAGGTTAAAGACGGCGTTGTTCCCGTTACGATATGGAAACACACTGATGTTGGACACAACCAGGTTGGTCGTCAAGAATTGAAGAGGCTTTTTGATGAAAAAGGATTCTTTGATAGTCCTAAACCGGTTAGCTTGCTTTCAAGAATACTGTTTATAGCCAATACAACACAAAACGACATCATAATGGACTTCTTCGCGGGCTCAGCCACCACTGCTCATGCAGTACTGCAACAAAACGCAGCAGACGGCGGTAACCGCAAGTTTATTATGGTTCAGCTTCCTGAGCCGTGTGAGGAGAGTTCTGAGGCATTTAAAGCCGGTTACAAAACCATAGCCGACATAACCAAAGAACGAGTTCGACGTGTTATCTCAAAACTCAACGAAGAAGATTCAAAAAAACAACCGGATCTTTTCTCTTCTGAGGACAAACCTCAAGATCGCGGGTTCAAAGTCTTTAAACTGGACGAATCTAATTTTAGAGTATGGGATCCCTCTCAATCCAATGACGAAGTTTCGCTTGAAAAACAGTTGGACCTTCATGTTGACCATGTTCGCAGTGATCGTTCTGATGATGATATTCTTTACGAAATCCTTCTAAAATCCGGTTTTTCCCTAACTGAAAAGATTGAGAAACAAAAGATCGAAGGCAAAACAGTATACAGTGTTGCAGGCGGAGGCTTGCTTATATGTTTGGACAAAGCTCTCAGCTTAAAACTTATAAAAGCTCTGGCAGCTCTAGAACCGGCCCGCATCGTTTGCTTGGATCTTGGATTTAAAGGCAACGACCAATTAAAAACCAACGCGGTACAAATTTTTAAAACCAAAAATATAGTTTTCAGAACAGTTTAGGCATAGAAGATAGAGTGCTTGGATTGGGAAACATATAACACCGTTTTTTAGACAACAAAAGAGCATATGGCAGTGATCGGCTATACAAGTTGAGTTTAGTGCAAGATCTAAGGCCTCAGAAAGAAGACAATTGGTAGATAAAAAGATCTGACGGTTGTTTTCTTCGTCGTTGCTGTTTTAA
>CAYWLQ010000236.1:0-5189 GCA_964458775.1 uncultured Myxococcales bacterium
ACTTACTATGGAACCATTCTTGGTTTTGATCTTTGCGCGACAGGCACAGAAGATGATCCGCCTGAAGTAAAATACCCGTTAGGTACCTGTCCTTTTAATTCATCATTAGCAACCGTACTTAAAGGCATTGAGTTTGATGTCGAAGGCAGTTGGTCTACATATAATAGTGAACTAAGAGTAACTTTTAAAGAAACCGATCGTGATGAAAACGCTTATGTTGTCGTCAAATCTGCCGGTCACAGAACTGCCCTATTTTCCAATGCAGAAGTAGGATATGAACCTTCACTTCCGGGAACTTCTGCAAGCAATGTGGAATCTATACATTTTCACATACCGTCAAATCAATTTGACTTTTCCGATTTTTCGTTTTGTATTTCAAATATTAAAGCTGTTGTAAACTAGTATAGAACACACTTAACGCCGCATTCGGATTGTATTTGTGTTTGTTAAAAGTGATAATAACTAATAATCAGTCAAACCTTCAGTTCTACAGAAAATGCTTTGTATGTTGTCATTTTGTAATTGTTCTTATAGGACCGTATTAGCCTGCATCAATTGGCATTCTTTTTGTAACGAATCTTGCAATATGTCGGTTAATCTTTGAAAGATATTTGTATGAAAGGTTATGGAGGTAAAACATGTCATATTTTGTTACTTCTTTTTCTGTAATCAAGCTTGGGAAAGTTTCAAAAACCGATCACTCGTTGACTCAAAACTACTTATCGTATTTTGTTTTTTCTCTTCTTCTCTTTGCCGGATTATTAGTCGGATGCAAAAATGTTGAGGTTGAACCGGATGAAGAAAACGAGTCTTCTAGTGAAACCTATTTTGATACAGAAACAGAAATAGAAACAGAAAGTACAGATACTCAATCAGATGACGACCGTCCTGAGTGTTTAAAGAGTCCGGATCTTAGCCTCGCTGATGCAGATGCACAAGAACTCTTTGATTTTGATCAGGTTCCGGTTTTTGACCTTTACCTCCCTGAAGATGAATGGGAGTTACTTCAAGCCAATGCAATGCAAGAACAATACACGGAAGCCGATGCCTGTTTTAACGGACGCGGTATCGGAAAGGTCGGATTGCGCTTTAAAGGTTCTTACGGAACCCTTTATGAATGCTTTGAAGGCGGCAAGCTGGTTTGCCCTAGACTCAGTATGAAGTTGAAATTTAATAAATATGACGAGAGTTTGCGTTTCTTCGGCCTTAAACGACTAAACTTCAATGCTAATCGATATGACGACAGCCGAATGAAAGAACGTCTTGCATATGATCTTTATCGTGAAATGGGCATTATTGCACCGCGAGCGGCATGGGCGGTAGTTAAGGTTAACGGGCAATCCTACGGATTATACGGAATGGTCGAACAAATTGACGGACGATTTACGGCAGATCGTTGGTCTGATTATCCGGACGGGAATTTGTATAAGGAACTCTGGCCTACCGACACAAACGCTGACACTGCCGTCAGTGCTCTGAGAACAAACGAAGAGGCCCCGGATGTAAATTCATTTGTCAAGTTTGCAGAGGATTTTACGTCAGCAGACGAAGAAGACCTTATGGAAACTTTGGGCAAATATATGGATCTTGATCATTGGGCTCGTTATATGGCAGTTGACGAAGCCATTCTCAGCTATGACGGAATTATTTATTTTTGGACCGACGGGGTTACTAGACACAACCACAACTACTATATCTACGAAGATAAACCGGGGCATTTTACCCTTATTCCATGGGACGTAGAATCCAGCTTTTGGATTAACCCTGATCACGCTGCTCCTCATTGGACTTTGTTGCCGGAAGACTGCAATCAGACATATCCGTATTGGGGAGGACTCGCTTCTGCACCTGGATGCGATCCGGTTTTCAAGGCAATTAATACAGACCGCAGCGCATGGCGCGCAGCAGTTCGAGAATTACTGGACGGTCCTTTTGCAGTCGATAAGATGACAGAAACAATAGATCGTTACGCTGAGCTAATAGGAGAAGAGGCCCGCAAACCGGAAACTCCTACTATGTACGGAACATTTGACGGAACAATACCCTATCTAAAATCTCAGATTCCGGAGCTGAGAAAGCGTCTGGAAAATTTACTTGCTGCTGACGAATAAAACCGCTCAAAAAGAACGTAATATATTTGGCACTCAAACGGAAATACCTTTAGTGCAAATTATTTTATATTTCAATTGAACGCCATTACCACTTTGCATCAGGACAGGATTCTCCGAACAGCTTGGTCTTGGCAGTGATGAAACACTTACAAATACGGCATCGGCTAAAATTCGTTAGTCCCTTATTTCTGTCAAATCTAGAATCGGAATTTTTGGTTGCGTTATCGCAATCGCGACAGATATCCAATCTTTTTCTAATAAGAACTTCAGGTGCTAGGTCAATATGCAAAACGCTTTTTGCAATTCCAATAATGCCTTTTCCCAATTTGATATTGTATGAGGAGGCGTATTCGCTATGGCAGCAGGACAAGGCTAAACCCCCTTCTCATCATCAGGCAGTACACAAAATCCGCGAGATGCCCATACTTCTTGTCCCCTATGGTTACTGTCGACAATGGTCCTATCCTCTCCATGGACCCATATATTGTAACCGCACGGCTCCATAGGTGCTGTTTGTAACGTCCAGGATCCTGAAATACCGTTATTCGGCAAATCAACACCATAATCAAGACGGTTATCTGTTTTTCCTACAATGACAGGCGTGGCACCATTAGACGGCCAACCGGAACCGCTTGGCGTGATATACAACCTGACATAGTCACAATAGTCTCCTGAAATTGAAAACGTTCCCTGCATTGTTTCATTATCGCCAAAAACACCGCAATTGCCTCTGCCGCTTGTTATGTTTATCGACACAGACGGTGCAGTCTTATCAACCATAAAATTAACAGTGTTACTGACGTATGTCGATCCGGCGTTGGGATCAAACACCTCAATGTACAGTGAATACAATCCGCTTATCGGAGTATAGAATTCTCCCAGCTTGCTGTGATCAACAGATTTCATTTTCGGTGCAATAGCGTCCGGAAGATATCCAACATATCCCAATGAATCAGGGATTCGCCACACTAAATCGGGCAGACTTGAAATTCCGTCAGTGTAGGTAGTTACGAACAACTGAAAGGGCCGCGGCGAAGGTGTATAACCGGATTCGTTAGGCCCCTTAACCATTATTTTATATTCAAGATTAGCTTGTGGGCCATAACTGTCGGGCGCGTTTAATATTACTCCGTTAATTAAAATTCGACCGTCAAATGGGCTGTCATTTCCAATAAGACCGCTACTGTTCGAACCGTTCGCCAACCCTGTTACTGGATCAATTAAACTTACAGGCATTCCGCCAAGTGATTCAATAAAGGGAATGGGAACACTCACATCGTCAGGAACACCGTCAGGTAGTGGTTTTACTTCAATAAAACATTCCTCTCTGTCTCCCCAAGGAGCAATATAATCAGGGTTATTTGGAGCAGGCTGCGTGTTCCACGAAAGAATAGCGCGAACTTTGGCTTTGCCGGTCTCACACCATTTCTTTTGATGAGGATACAACGCAATCGGCAATTCCACGCTGTACCACAACCCCGTTTCGGGTATCTCGGAAATATCGTGAACGACTACAGAAGAAGTACCTTGATACTCCCATCCTGTGCCGAAATCTATATAGAAGGCGATATATTCGCGGCTTCCAAATGTACATAGTCCGCCTGAATATCCATATGGTTTTTTAACGAGCATATTGCCTACTAAAGTGTTCAAATCTCGATTGAGTCCTACACAACAGAGCTCTTCATAACTGGTGTTAAACTTGGATTTGGTTGCAAAATCAATCACGGAAGATAAATCTATTGCGGCTTCACTCAATAGAATGCCGTATTTTTTTTGAACCTCAGTGTTCTTCTGTGCAAGAAAACTGCTTAGGGTTTTGTGCGCAATTCGAGAGTCCTCTACCTTTTTCTTTTTGTAGATCTCTTTTAATTCCACAATAGACAACTCCGGTTTCGCGACATCTGATTCTTTAAGCAATGAAATTTTCTGCGGCATTACAACGGAATCCGCCGAAACCGTTTTAAGCATATCTTTAATTATATCATTGGGAATGGTTTCTATAGCAGACGACAGACTGGCAGGATCTTTCCCAATAATATCCTTAAACCAACACCACAATCCTCTACGACTATCAATTTGAATATGACGCTCTACCCGATTTCCCCAAGTCGGCATCCAATTGGGTTGGTTTGCAGGGGGTTCATGATTCCATGATAAAATCGCACGGACTTTTGGAAGTACAGGCAATTCATCACAGCAGCGCTTAATATTTGGTGTAATCGTCAACTTCACATCATACAACAACGGCTCTTTAAAAGATAAATCATGAGCATCAAAACTAACTGCTCCATTATCTACCCACGTACCGTTATTCTCATAGTCAAGATAGAAACATACCTACAAGTTCACGGATTATGTATTTACATTATAAACTAGAACAATACGGGGTTGCCGGTCGGCAGCTGTGCAGGTTCATCCACAATCTCAGCTTCTGAATTGTCCTTACAAATTACTTGGGAAACCACTCGTTCTGTTACTTCAGAAAGATAGGTTTTTAGTGTGCGGGAAATTTCAAGATACTCAGGCCAGAGGGTTTCATCGACGAAACGTTTTGATACTTTGGCCATTACAGTAGTATGACGTTGCCTAGAATAGCGATACGGACGAATGTTGTAGCGACGCAGCAACGAAACAAATACCTTTCGAGACCACATGTCACTCATTGAAAAGCGATACTCAATCGGAGGATCCTCTTTTTCAACGTGTTTGAGCCTCTCCAAAATACGTTCCCGAGCCAACGCAGCTGCTTCTCTCTCGCCGGGAGTAGTCGCTCCTGAAAATAGCGCTTCTATCAATCGTAGTTTTTCAATAAGTTTGGCTTCATCCATCATTAACGTCGAAGTAGCATTGCTACTATCAGTTTTCAAGTTGTGTCTTCCCTAGATATATTTTTGTATATTACAATAACAAACATATCATTTTTGTGTTAGATTTGTCTGTGATTTAGAATGGGGTTCTTAAGTTGAGCAACAAAAAATCCGCACTAAGACGTGTCAGAATTTTGGTAAACAGACGTTCCGGGTTTATGTGGTCTTTTGAAAAAGTCCAAAAAGCCTTTGATGAGTATTGGGATAC
>CAYWLQ010000237.1:0-5084 GCA_964458775.1 uncultured Myxococcales bacterium
ACTGCGTTAGCTGAGGTAGACTTTCCCTTTGAAATGTTTTGCCAACGCATAGCAACGGGCAAAACGGGAGCACTGTTTGCTGTAATGCGTACATTTGAAACATCTGTTTGTGTATCAGTGTCATCCAAAGATAGCGCCTCAGCTTTGTCTGCAATTTCCAAACTTGTGCCCACTACGACCTGTTCGTCACACCCCCCCCCAATGCCGCATAAGCAAACAACGGGTACAATTAAACTCAACCTTTTTCCTGTTTTCATCAATATTTTTCCCTTTCTCAATAGAACACAATATTCGTCGTGCTCTTGATAACTAAAAGCATTCAGCTGTCAGTCAAGAATTGCAGAACGAGAATCAGCGTTCAATCAAAGCAAGATGAGGAAAATCAGCACAGTGTTTTACGGGTTTCTTTACTATCGGTTCAGATTAAAACAAAGAATGCATTTGCTGTCAAAGTCTTTGTTGTTTCAAAAATGTTTTGAGACTTATTTGGGGATAATTTGCATCTTGATATTTAGTTTTCACTTCAGAATGCAGCAAATTGTACAAATTGATGTAGGGCATGAGTTTGTTTTAAAGGGAAAAATGGATAACCGGTAATATAGTGCAAGTCTAACTCTGCCGGTTTCTCCTTATTGTATCACAGCTTTGTTACAGTCGGTTTTTGTAAAAATTACTTTCTGTTTGCGAGTTATTTTGTTTACCCCAAGAACCGACAGTTACTACACCCTCTGTTTACGGATTGTATTTGCCTGACGGCGCCATGTAGTTTTATGAATCAAGACATCTAAGTTGTATTTTGGTCGGTGAATTTTCATAATTCACTTTTCAGGCGTTATGTGTTTGATTTTTAATATTTTTCTTCTGTTTTAAATGATCCTGCTTTAAACATGATCATACGGTTTTTTTTGCTATATGACATTGGCAAACAGGGCGTTGTTAATGTATTGTACAGCGTTTTTAATTTTTTTTAATTGACGTCAAGGAGACAACAGAAATGGCGACTAGAGCATATACTGAGCATATTAAAATTGGATTGGCTGCCGTATCAGTACTGGCAGTATTTGTAACATACTGGCTGGCTCTTCGTCGCAAACGTACGCAAGAGAATCAAGTTGCCGATGAATATATGGAAACCAAACCGCTGGTTCGTTTAGGCAAGTGGTCGTTTAACGCGCATCAGACTTTTATGGCAGTGCTTATCGCGTTTACTATGTTTTCTACGGTGAATTACGCCAGATATGACACTGATACCTCCTTTGTTAGTTCTGACGGCTATGATTTAATGCACTACTATCTTAACGCAAAATATTTTGATGAGTTGGGATACTTTCGATTGCTTCCTGCTATGATAATAGCAGACAACGAAGTAGGCGAATGGTGTCCGCGACAAATTCCTGTGTATTTGGCACAAGATGAAAACGATTATGTTAAGAAAAGTCGTTCCCATGCTTTGGAGCGGGAAAAAGAAATAAAATCATATTTCACACCGGAGCGATGGAGTCAGTTTGTACACGATTCGGTTTATCTCTTAAGAGAAAAACCTTTCGGTATGGATTGTAAGCTTTGGCGAATGTTATTGCAGGATCACGGCTTTAACGGCACTCCTGTTTGGACACTTATTGCAAGACCTATTGCATCGGCTATTCCTGTAGAGATCATTAAGCTTGCGACATGGCTTGATGTTCTGTGGATTGTAGCTGCTTTGGCAGCGGTTTTTTGGGCTTTTGGAATAGAAACATTTGCTTTTGCCTGGTTGTTTATTACTGTTTGTTATTCTTTCAGGTGGCCTCACATTCCATGGGCATTTTTGAGATACGACTGGATAAGCTCTATGGTTATCAGCATATGCATGGTGAAAAAAGAGAAATTTGCAATAGGCGGAGCCTTTATGGCTTATGCAACTCTCATGCGATACTTCCCGGGGCTGTGGCTTTTTGCTATTTTTGGAAAGGGCGTACACGCTCTATTTGTCCGAACGGAGATCCCTGTAAACCGTATATGGGAGAGAATTCCTATGCGTTATTATCAAATGGCGTTCGGATTCTTCCTGACTCTTATTGTTTTGGTGGGAGCTTCTGCGGCTAGAGACGGTATATCTGCTCATAAACAGAGTCTACTGAATATGGCAGCTCACGTGCAGCCTCACAACTTGTCTTCGAGAAGACAAGGACTTTCTGTCACCCTAACTTATCGAGGCGAGACGGACCTGCATTTGATTACCAAGGAAAAAAAGGAAATGGTTGCTAAAATAGAGAAGCCTGTACGAATCGCAAGTATTGCGATAATTATTATCTTTTCTCTATTTCTAACGCGAGGCAAAGACTGGGAGGTTATAGGATTAGGATTCATTCCCTATTTTATGCTTACAACTTCTTCTTATTACTATTACATCATACGGCTGACAGGTGTTATAATTCATGCTGCCGACCTTTCTAAGAAAAGAAATGTTTTTGGGCTTGCCTTCCTATTTCTTATCGAAGTTTTTACCAACGGTATTCAACATCATTATCCTGACAATCGATATCTCTTAATCTCGATAATGGGGGTAATGTTAATACTCTATAGTCTAACAATGATAGGTTGGTTCGGTTATGACTGGTGGAAGGCGAGATGTGAAGAACGTTTGGTGTTAGAGAACAAAAGTTTGGCTGAACAAGAACAGACAGCAAAGAAAAAGAAAAAGAAATAGTAATACCGATGATTGATATTCTTCCCGATCCCCGATGCGGAGACTGTAAGGCCTTTTATATGGAGGCTAAGGATGAGTACGGCACAATAAGAGGTCTATGTAGGCTTAGACCTGAGCTTAAAGAAATCCCTGCCGGAATGGATTTTTGTCATTTATTTAGGGTAAGAGATTCCAGAGTCGGAAAGGTAAATGACGTCAGTTCAAGGTTGACTGCAAAAAAGGCCGCTAAAACAAGAGCTTCGGATTCAGATGATATACCCGCTATTCGACGAGCAACTTTGCAAGATCCGGTAGAAGGCAATACGGAAGGAGAAATCACTGTGGACCGAGAAGGACTCAAACAAGTTTTAAGAGAGCTTCTTGAAGAAGAAACCATGTACGGCTATCCGACCATCGGACGTCGATGGGCCGGCGGAGAGCTGGTAATGAAACCCGGTAAGGAAGATACTCAACCCAAGGAAGTTCCGATTGAAACTTTTTTCCACAAGATCGTAATGGTGAGGGACAAACTTAGAGTATTGGAAGCCAAGATCAACAGCAGTGAAAAACTTGACGAACAGGAAAAGGTTGAGCTTCAGGGATATATCTCAAAATGTTACGGTACGTTGACTACTTTTAATGTGTTGTTTCAAGACAAGGATGATTTCTTTTCATCAAAATAAAAGGACAATCAAATGGGATACCCTATTCAGCGAATGCGACGACTTCGACGCACTGAACAGCTAAGAAGCTTGATAAGGGAAACCAGGTTATCTAAAGAACAACTGGTAATGCCCTTGTTTGTATGTTCCGGTATTAATATCAAACGTCCTATTTCTTCTATGCCCAATAATTTTCAGCTTTCTGTAGATCAACTTGTTGAAACCTGTAAATCCCTTGAATGTGTAGGAATTAACAATGTAATTCTATTCGGTTTGCCTGACTCAAAAGATTCTGTCGGTTCTTCGGGATATTCTGACAACGGAATTATTCCCAAAGCCATAGAAGCTATAAAGCGTGATGTGCCCGAAATAACAGTGTGGGCAGATGTTTGTTTGTGTGAATACACTGATCACGGCCATTGCGGTGTCATTATTAACGGTAATGTCGATAACGACAAATCCCTTGAGTTGCTCAGTCAAGCTGCTTTGGTATATGCACGTGCCGGTGCCGACATCATAGCGCCCTCTGACATGATGGACGGCAGAATTGGAATTATTAGAAAATCCTTAGACGAGCACGGTTTTGAAAATATTGTTCTAGTTTCTTATGCCGCTAAATATGCATCTTCTTTCTACGGACCGTTTAGAGAGGCTGCTGAGTCGGCACCAAAGTTCGGTGACCGAAAGGGCTACCAAATGGATCCGGCCAATGCTTTGGAGGCTGAACGAGAAGTTGAATTAGATATCAACGAAGGCGCTGATATAGTAATGATAAAGCCGGCACTTCCTTATTTGGATGTTATTCGACGAATAAAAGACAACTTCAATATTCCTATCGCAGCCTATAATGTGTCCGGCGAATACTCCATGTTGTGCGCGGCAGCGGAAAAGGGATGGTTGGATTTGGACAAAGCTGCAATGGAATCTCTGATAAGCATTCGTCGCGCCGGAGCTGATATTATACTAACCTACTTCGCAAAAAGAGCCGCTGAACTTTTAGGGTAAACCTTTTCGCAACTATTTGTTTCGACCGATCCCCATTGCCTGTCGAACTTCATCCATGGTTGTTTTTGCTATCTCGCGGCATTTAGAGCTTCCCTCATCAAGAGCATCCTCAACAATTTTTGGATGATTTCGTAGATGATCTGCACGCTCTCTAATAGGTAACAAAGCATTATTCATGTTTTCCGCCAGTATCTTCTTGCATTCAAAGCACCCGATACTTGCATTTCGACAAGCTTCGCTCAATTCAGATTGTTTGTCTTTGTTTGTAAAGAACTGATGATAACTGAAGATATTACATTTGTCAGGATTGCCCGGATCGCTTTTTCTGATGCGGTTGGGATCAGAATATGCCTTTGCCAGCTTTGCTTGAATAGACTCGAAAGGTTCTAATACTCCGATATGATTTCCTATGCTCTTAGACATTTTTTGTTTGCCGTCCAAACCTAGAATTTTTGGCGCCTCACCCGGCAGGCGCCTGCACATAGGAAATACTTCCTTAAACTTTCTGTTAAAGCGTTCGGCGATTTCACGACATAATTCTAGATGTTGTTCTTGGTCCTCTCCCACCGGAACAAGTAATGCTTTGTATAAAAGAATGTCAGCGGCTTGAAGCACAGGATAGTCGAACAATCCGGCCATGGCTTCGGATACACCAAGCCCGACCTGTAAATGCTGCATGAGTTCACCGAGACCTTCGTTGATTCGAGTTACCAGTTCTTCGTCAGCGTCCCCGTCCGGGTCCAACGCGT
>CAYWLQ010000238.1:0-4982 GCA_964458775.1 uncultured Myxococcales bacterium
GGATGTACAAATCAAATGATAGATGCGGTACTAAAAAAGGCCGAAATAGTAATTGAGAAAAAAAATGACTAAAAGATGGAAGCAAAGACCCAAAGGATCCAACTGGGGTGACTTCGGCGAGGATGATCAAATCGGACGATTGAACCTAATCGGACCTGAGCAGGTTCTAAAAGGCATAGCGGAAGTAAAAGAAGGGAAAACTTTTTGCCTAAGCTTGCCCTTGGATTATCCGGGAGGTCAGATAATTAACCAAGTTAGATTTCCGCCGGTACTGGGTCCGGTTGTCAGAAACAACGCTCCGTACTTTAACTATATTTGGAAACAGGTAGATCCTCAAAATACCGATATAGGCTCCGACGATTTTGTGGTTTTGTATACTCAGTATTCAACCCAATGGGATAGTTTGGCCCATCGCGGTTCTTTGTTTGACGCAGACGGTAACGATTTTCCGGAACCGGTTTATTATAACGGCTTTAAAGCAGGGATCGACGTTGCTGTAACAGAAGACCAAAAAACCGAAGCGCGTGCGCTGGGTATCGAAAACATGGCAAAGCACGGCGTACAAGGGCGCGGAGTTCTGATAGATCTTTTTAGCGAGTACAAAGAAATGCCTCGAAAAGAAGTGGGCTACAATGACCTGATGCTCATCATAGAAAAGGATCGTATTGAAATAGAAGAGGGCGATATCATCTGTTTTTGGACCGGTCTTGATCAAATGATAATGAGAATGAAAGGTACACCCGACGAATCGATTAAACACTCCTGCGCGGTTCTTGACGGTTGGGATTCTAAACTGCTGAATTGGATTACCGATACCAAAATAGCAGCTATTGCATCGGACAATCTGGCTGTCGAAGCAATAGGGAAAAAGCTTCCTATCGGATATAAAGGCTCCACTCTGCCCTTGCACGAGCATTGTTTGTTTAAACTGGGCATTCATTTAGGAGAACTTTGGTATTTGGCAGAACTGGCCGAGTATTTAAAAGCACATAATCGCTATAGGTTTTTATTGACAGCTCCTCCCTTGAGATTGACAGGTGCCGTCGGATCTCCGGTTACTCCGATTGCTACAGTCTAATTTCTTTTCGATAAAAAGATTTTTGTTCTAATATGTCTCATTTCTTGACTATACTACACAATCTGCAAACATCTTTTTGTGTGTAGAAATGATAAAGTTTTTAAGCAGCATATTTGTTTTCTTTTTAATACTGGGATTATCCCTATCAACGCATGCCTTGTCTGTTGATGCTGTAGAGAAGTACGGCAAGACCGAAGACTATTATTGGCAAGTTGAAAACAAAGAAACGAGAGTTAACGAACAAGAACCTAGCAAAAGCTCGCCTTTTAATAGACAGGTTTCTCTAGCAGTAACTATTTCCGGAGGAGTATCTCTGGGTGCCTATCAGGCCGGCTATCTATATTATCTAACGGAAACCGCCAAGTTAAATCGCGACCTTTTTAACCTTCGACTGGTTACAGGTGCTTCCGCAGGTACGATCAATGCCATGCTTACCCTTATGGCAATGGGACAAGTGGATAAAGATACGTCTTCCCCGATTAACAGCTTGTTTTTTAAAGTTTGGAACGAGATGAAACATAACGAGCTTTTAGATGTTAAAAGTGCACCTTCAGGTTCGTTGTCTTCGGGAAGAGTTTTGCGGCAGTTGGCAGAATTAATCGAAAAAGAGTGGAACAAGGGCTTAAGCGCGGATCTGGATATTGTGCTTGGAGCATCCGCCACTCGACTAGAAAGCAAAACGCTCGAAGTAAGCGAAGCTTTTCATGTACGAACAGCCGAGGAAAAGTTTGTATTTCGCATACAGGGACAAGGCAAAGGCCGACATCCTTATGTATCCAATTATGTCGACCCCTATCACGGCTTTGAACAGCCCTTGCTTCCGTTTTCTTCTTTGGAGGATTCCGAGGAAAAAAAACGTTCGGATTTTTCTATTATTCGTCAAATTTTGTTTGCTTCGTCTGCTATTCCGGTGGTTTTTGAACCCCAGGAAATCGCCTATTGTACGACCGATCCTTTTGGAGATAAGCTAAAAACCACAAAATGCAGCTCCCCCACAGAATCTGCATACTTTATCGACGGCGGTATTGTTGACAGACAGCCTCTTCGTCTTGCCCATCGCATTGCTCGCTCAGGACTTTACGAAAACAAAGAAAGGGAGCCGAGATGGAGGGATATTCCTTATTCTGAAGACAAAACACTGCCTGATGACTTGCTGTTTTTGTATGTCGATCCTATGTCGCCGACCTACCCTACTCCTAAAAACCAAGAAGAAGATCAGTTTTTTGAAGATACGGCAAAGGTCTTTAAGAGAGCCGGAAAAATATTTAGGGGAGTATTCAGGTCAGTGCAGAGCAAGGAGTTATACACCCTAATCGAAGAGCATCCGGATATTCGCAAGAGAATCCAGCCTGCGACACACGATTTTCCGACGATGGGCGGCCAGATGGTAAACTTTTTCGGATTTTTCGATAGGGAAATAAGAAAATTTGATTTTTATCTGGGGATGAGAGACGCACGGAACTTTGTAGAAGATGTGGTAACCAAAAGAATGCGCAAACAGCTGGGTGATGAACGGCTTAGTATTATACTCCCCGATCCCAGCTACAATTCAAAAGCAGCTTCCTCCGGGTGGCAACCCTATTTTTGTTTGAGGTCTGTATATGATATGGGCGGTCACAAATCAGAAAAAATGTGCAGCTCAAAAGATTTAAAAAACTTTAAAATACTGGCTCAGGCAACCCTTGATCGACTTTACAGTCAGTGCCGATCCGCTCCAAGAGATAAGCTTCAATCCGGAAACAGTCATTGTCCCGCAGCCGCTGCAAAAATGAACCCGCCGCATATGCCCGGAGTTCCTGAAATCAGCGGTACGTCTTGGATGCAAAACAAAGACAGCGGTGAATCCGGCTTTGCACATACCATTAGATTGTTGACACTATACGGCTTTCACTTTCGAGATCTCGGTTTAGAAGTCGGTGACGGATCTTTGGCGATGTCGCGAATTCGCGAAGAGCTTCTTCTTTATGTCGATATTTTTGCGAAAAAACTTCGTTACGCAGAGGCATTGGCCGTTCGTATTTTGGGTAAGCCGGCGATCAACTTCTTTGTTTACGCACCTCCGGCCGGAATTATCTACTTGGTGGCAGGAACGGGAGTGGAATTAGCTTTTAGTGCGACTTTGGGAAAATCAAACTGGTTGAGATTTAACTTCGCTCTTGAGTTTGAAGGTTTTAATTTGTTTTTAACAAATAAACCTAATGCCTTTGCGATAACTCCCGCCATTGGTATGGAGCTGGAATTGTATCCCATAAGCACTCCGCTTCTTCAAACCAGATTGGGAGCGCGTATCGGATATCAATTTTCTACAGAAGACCGTTTCATGACCGGTCATTGCAATACAGACTGGTTTGAGAATGACCCGATAAGATGCTCAGCACCGGTTGCACAGTTTTTTATCGCGCTGGTATTCTATGAAAGAATTAGACTTCAAGCCGGAATAGAATGGTATCCCAAATGGATTCCTCCTATGAAAACCTTCGATGAGCACCTATTCAGCGGCCTAGTCGAGGTCGGCTGGCAGTGGATATCGCCTTTCTAAAACAGTCCTGGCTGCCGAAGCTGTTACATTCTATTTTTTATGAATTCAGTACAGTCCGCTTGCATTTAGAGCTTCGGTGACTGAGCCTATTTTTAACTACCTTAACACTAAACAACATAGTTGTTTATTTAGACACTATTCAGGGTACATTTGGGAAAATAGTTATTAAGAGATGATTTTGCAAATGCAGAATCGGGTTTAAAAAGGGAGTTAAAAAAATGATTAGCTTCGGGAAAAGAGTATTCCTAATTTGTTGCACGGCCTTTGTATCAGTTGGTCTTACCATGTGCGGACAGTCAGATGACGATTCTAATAATAGCAGTACTACAGATGCTGATACTGACGCTGATACAGATGCTGATGCCGATAATGATACTGATGCTGATTCTGATACGGACACGGATGTAGATGCCGATACTGATACCGACGCGGATGCTGATACGGATACCGACACAGATGCTGATACGGATACCGACGCAGATGCTGATACGGATACCGACGCAGATGCTGATACTGATACCGACGCAGATGCTGATACGGATACCGACGCAGATGCTGATATGGATACCGACGCAGATGCTGATACCGATACTGACATAGACACTGACACTGATACTGACACTGACACTGATGCTGATACTGACACTGACACTGATACTGACACCGATACTGACAGTGACAGTGACAGCACCGAATACACTTGCGAGTATGAATGCCTAGATCATTGTGGTTCCTGGGGAGGAACGCCGATGGATGGAACTTGTCCTGGAGAACAAAGATGCTGTCAAGGAGCTACGATTCCTGATACTGATACCGGATCAGATGCTGATTCCGATGCCGATACTGACAGTGATACTGATACAGATACAGATGCTGATACAGATTCTGATACGGATTCTGATACAGATTCTGATTCTGATACAGATACAGACACGGATACTTTCGTTGAGAACAGCGGAGCAAATTGCTCTGTTTCTGCAGGCAGCTTGGCAAATAATACTTATCTACCTGATCCTTTTGCAATGAATGACGGAACACGTATCAGCACCATGAATGAATGGAAATGTAGAAGAAACGAAATAAAGAAAGATTTGGAAGAATACGAAATAGGACAGAAACCCGAACCGCCGACTGTTAGTGCAACACTGTCAGGCAATAACCTCAAAGTTACTGTTACAACAAGTGCCGGTTCTATTGATTTAACATCTACCGTAAGTAAACCGTCGGGAAACGGTCCTTTCTGCGTTGTTATAGGTATGAACGGTAATTCCGGCGTAGTTAGCGGATGTATTCAGGTTCCATTTATGCATAACCAAGTTGTAGCTTACGCAATGAATGATAACCAAAGCAGTAGCGACCCATATT
>CAYWLQ010000239.1:0-4956 GCA_964458775.1 uncultured Myxococcales bacterium
CTTCTTGAATCCCAAACACGTGCGTCGTGATCGCCGCTTCCGGATACAATTACGTTGCCGTCAGGAGAATAGGACAAAGAAAGAATAACGTCCCGGTGTCCGGCGAGCAAAGCGCGAACTTCTCCGGTGTAAAAATCAACAAGGCGAAGATGATTGGACGATTCGTTTTCTCTATAAGTGTTTCCCGTATAAGTGCCGAGCCATCCTCCGAGAGCAATGGTATTCTCATCAGGAGACAGAGCCGCAGCGAAAATTCGTCCTTCTCTACCCGGACCGATTTGTCCTCTTAGGGTTCTTATATGTTCGCCGGTTTCGCTTTTGTGTATGCGAACGACTTTGTCATAACCGACGGATACAACATATCGTCCGTCACTAGTAAATATAACATCCCTAACTTTTGACAAATTGCCGCCCGACTCAATGGTTAAAAAAGGATGTTCCGTATTAAATGAATATGCACCCCTGGCGGTCATTGCTTGTTCAGGTGAAGCTGAAACATCCAAAGCATCATCTCTAGATGTTTCAACTGAGTTTGACGACAGATTGTCATTGCTGCCGACCGCAACAGCCTCGGAAACGGACACAGACGAATCTGCGTTTGCAACCTTTCCGGTCGTTTCGGCTCCTCCGCACGATGTTTGGACTATAAACATAGAAAACAATAAAACGAGTTTCAGCATGATACCATCCTTAGTAATTACAAAGTATTGTAAATATATGTTGAGACGTTTTTCATTAGCTACACAACCCTTACAAGTGATTTGGCAATCATAGTTACTTTTTCGTATACGTATGACAAGAAAAAAAGATCTTGCAAAGAAAAGCCAAGTTTGCAACAGAATTTTTGTTCTTCATTGTTTGATAATCTATTATTTATAACGAAATCTTTATATAATTTGGAAACGGTACGTTAAAGCAAAGAAATGAAAATACAAATTCAATTATATCTCGGTTTGGCTTTTCTTGTTTTTACTCTAGGATGTGATGCGTACAAGAAATTATCCGAGAACGAAGAAAACTCGAATTTGTTAGACACTTCAAGTGACCAAAGAATCAATGAGGGGATAAATACCGATAGCGAGTCGGACACCAAAACTGATTTGAATGATGACTCCGATGCTGACAGTGATGCCGATGCCGATAGCGATGCCGATACAGATAGCGATGCTGATGCAGACTCCGATACAGACAGCGATGCCGATGCAGACGCCGATACAGACAGCGATGCCGATGCCGACGCCGATACAGACAGCGATGCCGATGCCGACGCCGACGCCGATGCCGACGCCGATGCCGATGCCGATGCCGACGCCGATGCCGATGCAGACGGCGATGCCGATGCAGACGGCGATGCCGATGCAGACGGCGATGCTGATGCAGACGCTGATGCAGACACAGATTCAGACGCCGATGATACTGATACTCTTAACGTCGATTCTGATACCGATATTTTAATTGAGCTAGAATGGACCAATCCGATTATTCCTCAAAGGGCTGACCCGCATGTCTTTTTGCATACAGACGGTTATTACTATTTAGTTGCAACCGTTCCTGAGTATGATCGCATCGAGCTTCGCCGAGCGTCCAATCTCGGTGACCTTTCAACAGCCGAGACAAAAGTTATATGGCGGAAGCATCCGACCGGAGAGATGGGCGCTCACATTTGGGCTCCTGAAATACATTTTGTCGACGGAGCTTGGTACATATATTTTACAGCCGGGAGAGCAGAAGATATCTGGGCTATACGTATGTACGTGCTGCAAAACTTGTCTTCAAATCCGTTAGAAGGCGAATGGATTGAGAAAGGTCGAATATGGACAAACTGGGACAGTTTCTCTCTTGATGCAACGACTTTTGCGCTAAATAACGTGAGATATTTTGTGTGGACTCAGAGAGTACCTGTTAGTTCCGGTACGAGTATTCTTATTTCTAAGATGGATTCACCTGTTTCTTTAACGGGCGATCAGGTAGTACTTTCCTCACCCGAATATAGTTGGGAAAACCGAGGAGGTGTATCCGTTGACGAAGCTCCTTCCGTATTAATAAAGAACGGAAAAGTTTTTATCACCTTCTCAGCAAGCGCTACGGATGCCAACTATTGTATGGGATTGCTGACAGCGAATGCAGATGCTGACCTTATGAACCCCGCATCTTGGAGCAAGTCAAAAGAACCGGTTTTCACTAGCAGTCACGAAACAGGTCAATACGGCCCGGGGCACAATTCCTTTACAACATCGCCTGACAGTTCAGTGGATATTCTAGTATATCATGCGAGAAACTATGAGGAAATTCCCGGGGGCAACCCTCTAGGAAATCCCGACCGAGCAACACGAGCTCAAGTACTTCAATGGAACGCAGACGGCACACCGGACTTCGGAATACCCGTTGCCGACGGTCTTTATAGTGTGAGTATTTCATTGCCTTAGATATCCTAGAAATGCAAGTTGTCCTGAATTGTGATTAGTTGGTTCCCATCTCAGAAGTACTCTTTCCGGGCTGGGGCATCGGCATCCTCACTGCGTAACATAGTAAAATTATACATACTCGCTCGTCAACCGACCCCCCCCCGACCTTTAAAAAATGGGCATTTTGAGATGGAAACTAGTTAAAAGCAGCTTAATTTTCTACATGTGTAAATTGATGAAAAGAAAACAATTGGTAGATAAAAAGATCTGACGGTTGTTTTCTTCGTCGTTGCTGTTTTAAATCGGCGGCGAAACTGTATTGTTTTTTCACAATGTTATTCGCCGCCGGCCTACGAGCTGTTTCTTTGCGGTAACCTACTGATATTACATATTCTCCGATTTGGCATGATAATCGCTTTGCTTCTCGCTGTGCTGTTGAAGAGGAGCTGTTATGGGTTATCACGATTGCGGTTATAAAACTCTATTCTCCTATCCTACTATGGTCGAAGAACTGCTTCGGGGCTTTGTTCGTGAACGATGGGTGGATGAGCTGGATTTTACAACTCTGGAAAAAAGAAGCAGCAGTTATGTTTCTGATGATCTTCGCGAGCGGGAGGACGATATTATTTGGCGGGTAAAATGGAAGGGCGCACATGAGTGGATGTATGTGTATGTTTTGCTGGAATTTCAGTCAACTAACGATCGATTTATGGGCTTACGGCTTTTAAATTACCTTACTTTGCTTTATCAAGATTTAATCAAAAACGGAGAGGTTACTGACAGACTGCTTCCTCCTGTTCTTCCTATTACGCTTTATCGGGGCGAAGAGAAATGGACGGCATCTCTTAACTTTAAAGATTTGGTGCGAAAACCTCCTCCGGGTTTGGGGCGGTATATTCCTTCATTTAAATATTTCTTGCTTGAAGAGGTGCGGCTTGATGATGATGAGCTTGAGCAAATACAGAATTTGGCTTCTGACATATTTCGGATAGAGAAAAGTCCGTCGTTAAAAGCCTGTATTCCACCTGTTTTGTCATTTCTAAAATGGACAAGCAAAGCCGGTGCTGCTCAGGACAGTTTAAAACGAGCGTTTTTCTTATGGTTTAACAAAGCACAAAAACCTGCTAAGATACTTCTTGAGAATGACGACTTGGATATATATTCCGAGGAGGTAGAGACAATGCTTTCAGAGAGAATAGAAAAATGGTCTTATGAATTACGAGCTGAGGGAGAAGCAAAAGGCAAAGCAGAGGGAAAAGCAGAGGGCAAAGCAGAGGGAAAAGCAGAAGGCAAGAAGGAAGTATTCATTAGGTTATATGAAAAGAAATTCGGTTCTCTATCTCAAGATATTCACGCTCAATTGATGTCGGTTGATGCAGATACTATGGAATCTTTGTTGGAAAAACTGATGTTTGCGATGACTCCAAACGATGTTTTCAAATCTCTGAATTAGATTCTATTGGCGATTTTTTTCGAACACTAAATTGTTTTGAAACGTGATTATAATTTGGGAGTAAAGTTCCTTATAACAAGGGACTGAAAGGTATTGTTGGGAATCGGATTGAAAGGGACAATTCAGAAAGAATATTGAGTCTTCTTGAATCAAATTCTGAATTATTAGCGCTCCGTTATGAAAGGTATTTTTCTGAAGAGCCTAAAGTTTAGAACAAAAATTATAAGTAATATTTAAGTAAAATGTAAGAGTGTATAGCAATGACCGACCATTTTGAAGGTAGCATAAAGGGACAGCAGATCTGTGATATCATCTTTACTGAGCTTCATCAGCGGTTGCATGATCTCGGCGGTGCCGAAAGAAAACATGCAAAAGATGTTTGCTCTATCGGTCCTGTAGGTCACCGCAACATTGTTTATATCTATCATAACAAGAAGAAAGATACAGTTCGTATATATATTGAAGGAGATCAGGACGAAGTACCGAATAATTTTCCGTCAAAACTTTCTATATCTGTTAGGAAAAAAATTAGCGGTAGTTGGCAAAAAAAGTTCCCCTTCTATTTTGAACTGGGTGATGTTGAAACCGCAAAACAAGTTGCAGCTGTCTTGGCAGAGAGACTCTCCTTAAAAGATGAAGGAAATCAGAAGTTCAAGCAAGAAGAGGGTTTTCTTCCGGAAGAGATTATTCTACCCGAATTTTGGGAAGGTGCGGGAAAAAAGATTTTCGTTAATCGATATGAACGAGATGCGGGTGCGCGAAAATACTGTTTAGAAAAATGGGGAACATCCTGCTGCGTATGCGGAATTGATTTTGGAAAGGTATACGGACCGGAATTCGATGATTTCATTCACGTTCATCATCTTATTCCGATTGCTGATATCAAAAAGGCTTACAAGTTGAATCCAGTACAAGATCTAAGGCCGGTTTGTCCAAATTGCCATTCCATTATTCACCGGCGTAATCCTCCCTATAGCATTGATGAGTTGAGAAATATTATGCGGCGATGATTCTGAGACTCTATCCAAAAGCACCTCAGCAATCTTAATTTTCTACATGTGTAAATTGATGAAAAGAAAACAATTGGTAGATAAAAAG
>CAYWLQ010000240.1:0-2290 GCA_964458775.1 uncultured Myxococcales bacterium
AACGCTCCGTGACTCTGTTTCTAATTGAGTTTCTTAACAGAGGTTCTCTTAACAGGTTATCGAAATTACTACTGCTTCCTATCGACAAAAATATACATGACTATTTGACCGGCTAGGTCATCAAGGAGTTCGGTTCTTCTTGCGTTAAGAGATGCTTCCCTAGCAGGTGCGGAAGAATATGATAGAGATCGAGCAGAAGCTGCAAAGGTTTTTTTTGATCTTAAAATCTGCCCAAATGCATCTTCTAAATGTGCTTCAACTTCTACACTCACAATATAATCGACGGGAACCAAAATGCCGTCTCTCCCTCTTAGGGTTCCCGGATCGTCTGACACCGTTTTTATAACAGTTTTCAGCCTTGCGGCGGCGGCGCTTTTGTTTTCTATTTCAATTCCTATCCGGACTGTTTTTTTTCGCAATGCCGAAGTCATTGCCGATGCAAGGTCTGGATAAGGTGTATGATTTGCTGTATTTTCAACTATTACTTTAGTACGATTTGTTTTGTCACCCGGAACCGCTCCAATGAGCACATGATATCCGCAGGATAATGTCGACAAAACACAAACAGCTAATAGAAATAGAAATTTTACACACTTTTTCATAATCATCTTCTTTTACAACTTACAACATCCTGAAACTTGTAGCAAAGGGGTCTTTAGCGGTATGCTCTGACTGATGATAGGAATATTAAAAGGAAAACTAATCGAAAAAGGTACAGAGACAGTAATTGTCGATGTTAACGGGGTCGGATATGAAGTCGCTGTTCCGCTTGGTACCTTGGCAAAACTTCCCAAGATCGGCGAAGAGATAACTTTATATATTCACACTCATGTCAGAGAGGATGAGCTTCGCCTGTTCGGATTTGAATCGAAAAATGACAAAATAGCGTTTCAAACCATGATCAAAGTTAGCGGAGTCGGTCCCAAATTGGCTGTAACTGTACTAGGAGCGCTCAGCGGCAGAGATTTGGCAAATGTGATAGCTAACGCGGATACCAAAAGGCTTTCGGCTATTCCGGGAATCGGAAAGAAAACAGCGGAACGTATGGTCTTGGAACTTTCCGGCAAGCTGAAAGCAGAAGCGTCTGAAGGCGGTGAAGTATCAGCGGGAGCCGTATTCATCGATTTAGCCTCTGCACTGCAAAATCTTGGTTTTAAACCTATTCAGGTCGAACGCGTATTATCTGATATGCGTACGCGATCGGCACCGGATGCTCCTTTTGCAACCTTATTGCGCGAAGCTTTATCGCTTCTCAAGGAAAATTAATTAAGGAAAGCTGATACAATGGAATCGTCGAAAATCGACAGAGGAGTACTCAATGAGTTGTTTGACGAAGGAGACAAAAGCTATGATCTTACCTTGCGTCCTCGTACTTTGGATGAATATATAGGGCAAAATAGACATCGAGAAAATTTAAAGGTCTATATTGAAGCGGCCCGAAAACGCGGAGAACCCCTTGACCACGTGCTTTTATGCGGCCCGCCCGGACTAGGCAAAACGACTTTAGCACATATTCTCGCCAACGAGCTGGGTGTGTCCATACATATGACTTCCGGTCCTGCGGTGGAACATAAAGGGTCATTGGCTGCCCTTCTTACAAAGCTTGAACATCGTGACGTGTTATTTGTGGATGAGATTCATCGTTTGAGCCCTGTTGTGGAGGAAAACCTATATCCGGCAATTGAAGAATTCGAAATCGACATTATAGCCGGAGACGGTCCTCATGCCGCATCTTATAAGCTGCCTTTGCAACCGTTTACTCTAATAGGCGCTACCACTCGTACAGGGCTTTTAACTTCACCCCTTTTGTCTCGTTTCGGGGTAACCGTCAGACTCGATTACTATCCTCCGGAAGATTTGGAAAAAATTGTATTGCGTTCGGCCGCCTTGCTCAAAGTATCTATTGCACAGGAAGGCGCTGCCGAAATAGCGAGAAGAGCAAGAGGAACTCCCAGAATAGCGAATCGTCTTTTGAGGAGAGTAAGGGACTTTGCAGAAGTAATGGGCTCAGGGCATATTGACTTTAAAACTGCGGAATATGCGCTAGGTCGACTCGAAGTTGACAGTGCGGGCTTTGATGAAATGGACCGCCGTATATTGCTGACTATAATTGACAAGTTTGACGGCGGTCCCGTGGGTATAGAAACCATTGCTGCTGCAGTGGCCGAGCCTCGTGACACTGTGGAGGATGTATATGAGCCGTATCTGATTCAAAACGGATATCTTCAACGCACCCCCAGAGGCCGAATTGCAACTCGCCGAGCTTATGAGCATCTATCTATTCCCTTCA
>CAYWLQ010000240.1:2300-4901 GCA_964458775.1 uncultured Myxococcales bacterium
TCTTTTGATCAGGGAAGTGCCCAATTTTGAGCTTCAACAAAGGTATTCACACGATTACTATGCCGAATTTATTGAGGGCTCCAGATGGCTGAAACGAGAGCACGCGGCGGCCAGAGCTAAATGGTTTGATAACCTAGCTGTACCTGACAAAGAGAGGCAACTTTTTGAATTAGAAATGTTGCTCAAGGGACTTGTTTGTTTTGGAAACCCGGTAAACCATCCCGGACCTCCGGTTCGAGGTGCTCCGGCTGTTGCCAGGGCATTTAAAACAGAGCTAATTGCAGCTCGTGAAATAATGCGGCGAATTGTAGAAATCGGACGTCGTCTTACGGCTCAAAAGGGAAAGTCCATAGTATTTCAGCGTTATGTTGAAAGTATTATCGGTCAGGATGACGCCAAATTCAGAATGGTAAAGCAATCACTGGACCAGGACAAACCGGAACAAAGCATGGCCTTGATTGTTGCGGCTTTTTCCAATTTGGGAGAAATTGCAGAAGGCCTGACGCAATTGCCGTTTGTATCTTTTAGACTGTTTTCTAATATTATTTGCGCCGCTGAACGAGAAATACATCGCTCTATTTATTTCGACCCTTCAGCTGTACTTGAGTTTAGAGCTGAATTTGACAAGGTTCGTCCTGAGAGGATGGTTCATCTTGTTAAAGGTATAAGAAGCGAGCCTATCGGCAGAGTTGCTGCATTATCTTTTTTATCCATGTTTCGACTGCTCAAATACATTCACGCCGTTGAGCGCTCAATTCATCGAAAGGTTCCGCAAGCAGTATTATTTGCTTGGCTTGCGGTTATAAGATCCGACATTAGAGCGTTGGTAATATTTTTTAAACGTGAAGCCGCCAGATGGTTGTCTTCAGGTTTTGGAAGTTTATTTGAAAAACTTCCGCCGGTGGGACTTAATGAACAATACTCAGTTCTTATTTCTGAATATCAAAAGCTAAAGTCTTTTAAAGAGCTTGCTGCTTCTGTGGGAGATCAGCTTAGATTGGAGCAGCTGAAGGTGTTTGAGCAACATCTTCCTACTGTTTCGGTATCTGAAAAACTTGCAGAGAGAGTTGATGCAGCAATGATTTCGCTTAAAGGCTTTGTGCAAAACACCATTCTTCTGCTGGCAAAAGAACTCGATCCGTCCATTGAGGGCCAATCGGTTTTTCTCGACTATGTTTCTGCTGCGGAACGCTCCGAACGACTCAGACGAGATATCTGGATGTTTAGAATGGTGCTTAGAGCTTTTATTGAAAAAACCAAAGGCTCTACAAAAAACACGGACCAGTGGTCGGGCTCCGCCGGTTTTCAATATGTTAGAGAATTTGTGGGCTATTTCCGCTCTATGGGTTACCAGCTGCTGCGATATTCGGATTATGCTGAATTCGACAAATTTATGAGTTTAGTTGACAGACTGAGAGAGGGTGATGTTTTGGAAGTACAACGAATATCCAACGTAATCTCAGCTTGCGAAAACTTTATGGATTTTCTCAACAAGACCTTTGACGCGGTAAGCCAGAGAGAAGAACTTGCCGGAATAATTTTTGACAAAAAGGACGCAGCAGCAACTCTCAAACTTTTTTTAAAGAAGTAAATAGAGATTAATCAGAAAACAAGAAGAAAAATAGAAAGCTTAGAACCTGTCAAACAAAGTCAGGAACGTCGCATTGGTTATAGGAGTTTCTTCCCCAACAAACTATAGCGCCGTTATTGTCCAAAATGCAGTTGTGATAACCGCCTGCGCTTAATTGAACGATTGTTCCTAAAGATGCCGGTACATCGCATTGATCAAAGCCGTTATATCCCCAACAGCTGACTGTGTTGCTGTTTTCTAATACACAATTGTGATACTCTCCCGCGCCAATTTGAGTAACTATCCCCAATAATTCAGGCACAGTACTAATACCATATTCATTATATCCCCAACAGCTGACCGTACCTTCGTCGTCAACCGCACAAGTATGATTACCTCCTGCACTAACTTGAATAATTGTATCCAGTGTTTCCGGTACAAGGGTTCGTATGTCTGCCGGGTTTCCCCAACAGCGCACATCACCATTGTTGTCAACAGTGCATGTATGAGAGTTTCCAGCGCTTACTTGAGCGACGATTCCCAAATCGTTGGGTACTGTGCTTTGTCCGAAGTTGTCAGCTCCCCAGCAGCTGACGGACCCTTCATTGTCTAGCGCACAAGTATGGTTTCCTCCGGCGCTAACTTGAACGATTGTACCGAGAAGTTCCGGTACTGTCGTCTGGTTTTCACTGTTTTTTCCCCAGCAAGTTACTGCACCGAGGTTGTCTAGAGCACAACTATGAAATCCTCCGGCAGTAACCTGTTCGATTGCACCCAAGGATTCAGGTACATTGCACTGTTCTTCGTAGTTGTTTCCCCAGCATCGTACTCCGTTCTTATTATCAACTGCACAAGTATGATCCAAACCTGCCTCGACCATTGTATAGGATGATGCGGCAGTATCGGTATCCTCATCTCCGGCATCTTCGTCTCCTGCATCTTCATCGGTATCGGTATCGGTATCGGTATCGGTGTCAGTGTCAGTGTCAGTGTCAGTGTCGGTATCCGTGTCAGTATCACCGTCAGAGCCG
>CAYWLQ010000241.1:0-4894 GCA_964458775.1 uncultured Myxococcales bacterium
CTGCTGTTTTCCCATTAGGCCCCCGAACTGTCGGCGAGCACCAACAGCCTTTCCTAGAATGCCGATATAAGTGGAAAAGAGCATCCCGTAGATGACCCAGTAAGTGAGGGTAACGTTTACGACTCCCGAGAAAGAAAGGCCTAGAAAGATAATGGTGTCGGAGATGCGATCAGGAAGCTCGTTGATTACCTCGCCTGCGGATGAGCATTTACCTGACTTCACCGCCATCATCCCGTCAGCCATGTTGCACCACAGTCTGAAAAAGCAGAAGAACGGTGCAGCAATTAAGAAATGGGCAAACTGTCCGGAAAAACCGAGCATCAGCGCAGCAACCCCTGCGAAAACTACTGAAAGGTACGAAATGGTATTGGGGTGAACATTGTGCGAAACAAGAAAATCAACCGGACCGTATCCCATTTTCCGGAATGTCTCGTTGATAGGTCTTCTATCCCTAAGTTCGTAGGTATTCATTTTATAGTTCCTTTCGCTAAAAACCGTTGAGAAGGCTTTCGTTGACTACCGATACACCGTAGCAGATTGGGGCTATGAGAATCAGGCTGTCTACGCGGTCCAGCATGCCGCCGTGAAATGGGATCAAAGCGCTCGCATCCTTTACACCGGCGGTCCTTTTTACCAAAGACTCAGCGAGGTCACCGACAGTTGCACCCACTCCGGAAAGCACCGCCATGGTTGCGCCGAGCCACAGGGGAAAAGAAAGTTCCATACCAAAAACAAGATATGATAGGGCTGCCCCTATAACACTGCCGACAGCGCCGCCTACAGTTTTGTTAGGGCTGATGTTGCTTGCCAAGGGAGACTTTCCAATGCCGGTCTTTTTAGCGATGCTGCCGAATAGGTAGGCGAAAACATCAGAGAGAACCGACATGCCGAAAAGAATGGTTATCAAGATTGTTCCGTTCTCGCTATGACGGAGGAGTGCGATGAGAGTCAGACTGCACCCGATCCAGAGATTTCCCATGATTACAAAAGCCGTCTGTTGCGTCGTTTCAAATATCTGATTACGTATCGAAGCAGCAAAGAACGCTGAGAAGAGATAAAACAGCGGAAGAAATCTGACACTCTCAGGATTGAGTACAAGGATCGCTCCAGTAACAACCTGGTTGAAGAAAAAGTTTTTCGCATAGTATGGTGTAAGTCGAAGAAGCCTAGAAAACTCAACGCTCGATTTCCAGAGAATGAAAAGCAACAGCACACTAAAGGGCACGCGGCCGGCGTGGATCACAATAAGAAGGAGCGGCAAAATGAGAAGCCACGAGCAAAACTTTTTAAAGGCCAAAGAATTTACCATCTGCCTCAATCGCGTTATCTGCGTTAGTGTCATGATCAACAGGCCGATAAGCATTACCGCTACAGTTTTAACAATGTCTTCCTTCGGTGCGGTTTCTAAAAACGGGTTTGCTAGCATATCCATAATCTACCTCCTCTTGAATTAATTCTTGGTTTTTGTCGAACAGAGCGGCCAACCTGTCACATATTTCGTAAGGTGAAAGTCTTTTAGAAAAAGAACGCGGCGCGTGAAATCTAACCTTAAGCTTCCCTCTCTTGGGAACAGTTTCGTTCGGCGGCCATAGTGCATGAGTGCCTTCGATTTGAATAGGGATAACCGGTGCGCTGAGTTCTTGAATCAGCTTGCCGACGCTAGGATGAAACGTTCCAAGTGCACCGGTTCGGCTTCGGGTTCCCTCCGGAAATATGAGTACAGAGTCTCCTCGATCGAGCATTTCAGCGATCACCGTAAAATAGTCACGCGGATCTGTCGTGCGCTCAAGCGGGAACACCCTCAGGTTTGCGGCCAACAGAACATGACGAAGCTTCGCATTGGAATTAAAAAAATAGTCTTTGGCAGCAGCCGCGACCATTCGACGTCTTGCCTGCTTCGGCAGAGCTGCATAGATGCTCGGTGCATCCAGATGACTGGCATGGTTGGCAATAAGTATATGTCCCTCCCGCGCCATATCTGCCGAAAGCTTCTCCCTGTGAAATCTGCCGCTGATCTCCATTTGGAAGAAGATGCGAAACATCGCAGGGAAAATCTGTCGAGAGATCCACCGCGAGATAACCAACAAACCGCGAACTACTATGGAGGGAGTATATAATTCTGCAGGAACTGTCGGCTCTATAGTCCTGCTATCCAAAAGGTCGATTACATCCTGAACACTCAGGTCCCTTTGAAACAGCACATCACGAGGCAGCTGCATCGAGAAGTCAGCTTCCATTTGAATGATTAATTCCATCAGGCCGAGGGAATCAAACCCTAGATCCCCCAAGAGGCGGTCAGACAGGTTGATCTCTTCAACATTGCGCCCACAAAGAGATGCGATAACATTGAGAAGCACTTGGTCGGAGCGCTGATCGGCAATATGCAGCATCTCGGCAACAGGTTTTGACGTTTCCAATGTACAGTTCCCGATTATCGCATTCTCTACCGCTTGACGTATTATCTTTCGCGACGGTGTTCTCGGCAGATCAGATTCATGCCACAGCACGACTTTGGCCAACCTCTGGCGGCTTCCGAGCCGTTGATTGATATTATCTCTTAAAACGTCAAGGTTGTTGTCAGATGCTGTTTCTGCTAATAAGACAACAGCAATGAGATAAACATCATCTTCTCTTTTCGGTGCATTGAGCACTACGCATTCCCGGATGTGCTCGCATCGAAGTACTGCGGCCTCGATATCTTCGGGATAGATATTAAGCCCAGAAGGGCCGATAATAACATTTTTGGCACGCCCCAAGATGGTGAGATGCCCATCCTCGTCAAGGTGACCGATATCACCGGTCCTCATCCATCCGTCTTTGAATATCTCTTGATTGATCTCATCCTGATCTGTGTATCCGCCAAACACATTAGGCCCTGCCACCCATATCTCATTGTTTTCATCAAGGCGGATTTGCTGATTGGGAAGGCATTTCCCGACAGTGCCCATTTTTCGCCATTCGAAGTCAGAGACGCACACCATTAAGCACTCTGTGAGACCGTATCCTTGGGTAACCTGTACACCGAGAGCCTCAAAAAAATTTCCGACCTCCTGTCTGAGCGGAGCCCCTCCTGTTACAATCCACTTGAGGTCTTTGCCGATCTTTCGGCGCACTTTATTAAATACTATACGCCTTAGCCGCATGGGCATCCGGTCAGCTTTTCTAAGTGCCTTTTCCAAGGAATGCTCTTTGCCTTGCGCCCGCACCCCTTCCTCGATTTTCTCCTTTATTAGATTTAAGAAAGCGGGCACAGTCACAAGCCCGTCAATGCGCTCTTGTTGCAGGATGCGGCGCAGGGTTGTCGAGTCTAAATTTTCCGCGAGCACCAAGTGAGCCCCGTAGGCCAGAATAGCAAAGAGACCGAGAGTCAGGCCCATCGCATGGCTGAGGGGAGCCATGCTTAGCACAGCGTATGACTCAGGCACAGCACACATTTGCCTTAGGTTTGCGATATTTGAAATGAGATTTCGATGCGTCAGAGGTACAGACTTGGGTTCGCTTGTGGTGCCGGAAGTAAAGATCACAAAGAAAACATCGTTCTCATCCACGTACCACTCAACTTCCGGAAACATCTCATACATCGCTTCAACAACATCGGGAAACAAAGCAATGCGTTCAAAAAACTGTGTTATCGGAACGGCAAGCGTGTTCATCATGTCATCGTCTTCTAAAATATCGTTACGGGAGGTGAAAAAAACTTTTGGTCGAACAATTGAAAGATAGCGCATGATACAAGTCACAGGGAGATTGATATCAACCGGAACTATTTTTATGCCGAGTATAGCCCCCGCGAAAATCAGCACAGCATATTCGGTACAGTTCTTTGCCGAAACCATGACAGCGTCACCCTTTTTACATCCCTTTTGCAAAAGGAATCCCGCTGTCTGAACCGAAAGTTTAAAAAGGTCCATGTATGTGTAGCTACGCTTTCGATAGGAATCGTAGCAGGTAACGGCTATTCGGTTTGCATACTCTTTGGAGAAATAGGCAATTCGAAATCCGGCAGTATTTAAATGATAGCGGATGCTCATGACAGCTCCTTGTTTCGACTGAGAAAAATTATTCCTAGAATAATAAGAAATGACCCGATAACACTCGATGAATCTGGACTTTCATTTAACCATACAACTGAGAGAATTAGAGCAAAGACAAACGTGGCACCGTAAACAGGATAGAGTATGGAAATTTCACCGCAGCAGCTCAACCCAAATATAAACAGCCCCATAACACTAAGATACAAAAGAGCGGCAACCCAAAGATGGGGGCACGACGCAAGGGTAGCAATCGATGACATATCGCTTTTTGCGACAGTCTTGAAGCAGAGCTGGCCCGCAGCTCCCAACAAAGCTGCAAGCAGATAGGCCGAAACCCCAAAGAACCGATTATGTTTAAATATAATGTTAGAAAGTGACAAGACAGATACCTCCAATCACAAATAGTGTTCCTGTTACTTTTGTGAGAGTTACCTTCTCGCCTGAAAAAAATCGGGCAAGCAAAAGAGCCCACACAAAGGTAGCTCCGTAAGTGGGATAGAGTATCGACACCTCTCCGCCGAGCCGGTATGCAAACACAAAGAGAACCGTTACGCCGATATACAGCACCATCCCAAAAAAGATCATCAGCTGTGCCTGTACACGCGCTCTATATGTTTCGGTTGCCCCTTGCTTGTACAGCAGCTGTCCCAGAGCTCCTGCAAGCGCAGCAGTCTGAAAAATTACAAGCGGTAACAGTTTAGATTCCATATTGCACCTCATCACAAGTTCCGCCTCAGGGTTGTGCATCAAGTATGCCGTCAGCCAAAAAGAACTCATCATGCTGTTATTACTTGTATTTATACAAACACAGCATCTGTATGCAGTCGCACCTGGGCATCTTGACAGATGCCTAGAGTCTC
>CAYWLQ010000242.1:0-4868 GCA_964458775.1 uncultured Myxococcales bacterium
AGAACAACGATACGCCTGATTGGCTGCTTGTCTATTTGGGCAATGGAGACGTAAACTTCGACAAGGCTTTTAACGGTACAGTCATTACAACAGCTTCGAAGCTTACGTTGCATGCGGCCCATCACACAGGAGCCTTTTTTGCAAAAGAAATTGTGGTAGAAGCAAATGCTGTCATTACTCACATGCCGGGGCTTAGCATTCTTATTGCGGATGATGAGCCGGTATATGAATGCACAATGCTTGTACCGCCGCGAAATTATCTGGTAGGCGTTGAAAAAGAGGTTGCTTTTCAAAAAGATTTACTTCGATACTGCGTTGCTCCTGATATTGATGCATGTCTGGCGTCGCTTTTTGCAAAAGCTCAAGTGGATAGAACAAGAGCAGCAACTCAATTTGTTGATGATTTAATACCAGCCGGTCAATATTTGGGCATTGCTCGAAACCGTACAGACCATTTGAATAGAGCCCGTATGGAAACTGCCTATGCACTCTTTCTTTGCGTAAACAGTGATGAAGACGGTGATTGGGTTATTGACTCTGAAGACCAATGTCCGAACACACCTGACCTTATGCCTGTTGACAATCATGGATGTACAACAGAGCTTCCCGAAACACCGCCGCCTGATAAGATTCGCGATTTGCTTGACAATATTGGGATCATTGAGAACCAACGTTGCAAATCAGCTGCGGTGCCCGGAATTGCTGTTCCCGGCGGTTTCTTCTGGCCGGAAAATCCGAATAAAGGCGTTTATATTGTGATGTCTGAAGTGCCAAATCAATCTCCCGAATGTTTAGTGAGTTACGAATTTGAGTTAAGGGGAGTGACTCATGATCTAAAACCTGCACATCTATATATGTACTTTCGTGCAGCGGAACGAACATCTGATCTGGTGGGACTTGGTAGGCCTGTGCCTGCGGGGCTAATCCAGTTTCAGGTATTAGAAGGGGACGAGGGTGATCGCGGCAAATTGGCAACAGATATAAAGCCTTACAAGGGGCTATTTAGAGCAAGGGCTTTTAATAGTAAGGGTCAAAGGGGTCAATGGAGCGAGTGGAAAACCATGTCCCAGCGGGATTGTTTGTCTTTGGGATTTCGTTGCAGGAATATGGAGTAAAAAATGAAAACGCAATTTAAATTGAAGTATACATTGGTCTCTATTGTTTTTATCGTAAATTTAATGATGCCTCATTCGGTTGAGGCTCTAGTATATGGATATCAGTATGCATCATTAAAAGATGCTGAGGGCAATGTGCTAAACTACAAAATATCCGGCGGACATAACCGGATGATCATGGATGTAGTGGACATAATGAAGAAGGTTGAACTCGGCGGGATTGATACACAAAATCCTAACGTCAATACCAATAGTCATTGGAGTCAATATATTAGCGCTTTGTCTAATGCGAAGGGAAAACTATCCAAATTAAGATGTGACCTGCCTGCTCCGTATACGCAGACCGAAGTTGAGAGGGTTTGCTTTAACTCATTAGAAAAAGAGCAGCAGCTTGCTGATTTGGCGGCACAACCGAGAATTGGAAAAATTGAACACAGCTATGACTATTATAATGAGGCGTCAAAGCAGCAGGAAAGTTGTTACGATGCTTATATCGACCCATCCTCCTATTGTGACTATAATCCTAAAGATAATATGTCTTATTTTGGAAGAAAGAAAATTGACGATGTAAGATATTACCACTTTGAAAGAAATGTTCAGACTGGTTATTGTTTCATGACTAAACTCCCTGTATTGGAAAACGAAGAAGTGCCTCCCTCTATATCGTATGAGCTACTGGGACACATTCTTGGATGGCATGCAGGCAAGGTGGATGATCAACCGGATGAAACGTGGCTTTGGTACAAGCCCTCAAACGGAAAGGCCGGCTCTGTATTGACTGAAATTTTAAACCAGTCTACTACAGGTCCGTTTACAATTATTATTGTGGCTATTAAATGCTTTATTAATAAGATACGAGGAGAATCTTGCGATTTTCCCGAAGATATGAAGAGAGCATCTGATTTAAGTCCAACCGGTCAATTGGATGGATTAATGCCTGGAGTTGGATCTCATACAAATAAACTGTACACCGGTCTTTGGCACATGATGAATGTTGATAGAAAAGGTAAGGGTGTCTATAATGATCTTCCTGGAACAATGATAGTACGCTCCGGACCGGGCGGGAAAACGGGAGCATTGGATTTTGTGATTATGCTTATCGGTGATCTTGGGCTTTCACTCGATGCTAATTCAAGCAAAGGTGATGACCGATACGGTCAGTATGACGAAATCGTTAGGAGCTGGGTTGATTGGCAAGTAGATACAATAGGTATCCTAGAATTCAGCCCGTTATACAACCTTGGTAGATTTGGATGGGAAGAGTTTTGGAAAGACCGGACACGTGCTAAGTATCTTGGATGGCCGCTGCATGCATTGGGTGATACTATCGTTCCTCATCATCTGGTTGCGTCAATAGGGCTAGGACATGATCCTTTTGAAGTTGCTGTGCAAGACAAATGGGGGCATATTGTTCATGTCGGTGTCCCTCAGGATATTTTAACTAACGGGTATTATTGGTGGGAGAAGTATTGTCATGGAAAATCCAATGTAGATGTTTCTTCAATGATTATAGAGGTTGCCGAGGCCAATCGCGCTTTGGTCACCGGAACTTGGGCATGGGACGATGATGCTTCTTCTGATTACTTTTTAACCAAGGACAAAGCCGAGAAAGCTGCTATTGTCTACAATACATATTCCCGTCATGATGAGTTTCCTGACCATGTGCGTCCTCTGGCTGTTAATGCAATGGGAGCGGCATTGGCCTTACTCGGTTGTGCAGCTGATTATGTCCAACCTGCAGGTGTAGATGAAAATACACTCTGTCCGGACGGCCAGAGATACTGTGCGAGTCACAAATGCGGGTTTGAATGCCTTCCGGATGACGGGTCCACTGATGAACCTACAGAAATAGATATCAAGAGTGCTACTGAGCCGCTTGATATAAATCCAGTTCCAATTATATGAGACAGTATTTATTCAACTGAATTGAGGTTTAGATGAAAAACCAACCTGCGTTGTTTGTAGTTTTGTTTGTTATGCATTTATTAATGAGCGGGTGTATTTTTAATCGCACTGAAGATGCCGAGTGTGTTTATGGGAAGTCAATTATGGCTTCTTGCAGCGATAACAATTATATGCCTCGATGTAATAGGGAGGCGCTTCCAGGGTGCCACATCGAAGTTCGGTGTACTTCAGATGCAGCGGAGGATGACGGAGGCGAAGATTCAGATACGGAAAGCACTCAGATTTGTAGGGAGTATTGCGTAGGCTCTCTTATTCCGTGCGGCTTATTAAAAACCGAAAAGGAATGCTTTTCTACCTATCATTGCTCATGGGCGGTATGGAATTGATTGGAGTGTTTTTGTCATTTGGTTTTTCATTTCGGAAAGTGATAGCAAAATGCCGGCAAGAATAATTTTATTGATCGCAATTTTGGTATTTGTTTTTGTTGCTCAGAATTGCAGAGGCGATCTTCAATCAGAAAAGAAACAATTTTTTGTACCGGATGATTATCATGGGCGCGGCTCGGAGGCATGCCAAGCATGGCAATACTCCATGTGTCTTCTTTTGTATCAACAATGTGATGTGTCGGATGACACGCGAACAGTGTGCAAAGAAAAGTATGGGAGCATGGTGTGCAGATCTGATGAGGAAGCTTTTGAATGTGCAGAAGAATTGCAGGCGGCCGACTATTGCAGTTGGTTATCTATTTATTCGTGCGGTCACGAAACGATAGCGGATTCGAAAGCTGCTTTATATGGGTGTAATGAGCTTAACAATGTTCAATGTGAATATTTGGTTGCTTGCGGTCAAGAAGCGACCTTGAACGGTTGTATTGCAGAATTGTATAAAACACGTTCTTGTGTTGACGCGGTCGGTCTTTCAGACGCTTATGAGCAGTGCTTGGAAACTATCAAAACGTTGCCCTGCAACGAACCGATACCAAGTATATGTGATCACGTTATAGTTGAATGTTCAAAAGGCGGTGCCCTTTGTATTTGAGTTAGAGAAATGATTGGATGAATATGGATAGTTTCAACCATACTAGGAGGAAATGCAGAAAATGAAAGGGTTTGTATTGATAGGCTTTGCCGGATTTGTGTGTTTAGTCAGCGCTTGCAAAGACGAAAATGATTCAAGCGCGGAGTCCAAAATGGAGGATTATGAAGGTCGAGGATCTAAGGCTTGTCAGACTTGGCAGTATTCAATGTGCGAATTTGCATTTGAACAATGTGGAATGACAGAGGGGCAGAGAGCGGTGTGCGAAGAGCAGTATGGAAGTATTGTGTGCTTGTCAGACGAAGCTGCTCTGGCTTGCGCGGAAGACTTACAATCTGCAGACAGTTGTGATGCAGTCATATATTCTGCATGTCATCCGAGCGTTATTGCAGACCCAAAACCGGCGATTGATGGGTGCATCGCTATGAACAGAGTACAATGCGAACGATGGATTGAGTGTGATAACAGTGAAACCATGGAAGAATGCATGGAGTATTTGTCCTCGACTATAGATTGTAATGCCGCAATAGGTCTGACCGCATTGTATGAAGAATGTATAGAGGAGATAAAGATTCAGACCTGCACATTCCAGTTACCAACTGTTTGCAGAGAAGTCATACTTTCTTTGTAATAATATAGATCAGATGGTTGCCGTGTGAACTGAGCGATTGAAAACCGCGTTACATGGTTATGCTCCATTTGAAAAAGCTATGGAATTTCTGATTATTGTAATATGAGTTGTGAAATGAAAATAGTATTTTTTTTTCTAATAGTATTGATCATGCTGGCAGCAACGAGTTGTTTTGAACTTCC
>CAYWLQ010000243.1:0-4858 GCA_964458775.1 uncultured Myxococcales bacterium
GGCCGTACGGCAGGTATTTGTAATACTCTATGTCATTTCCGTTTTCGTCTACTATTCCTCCGACATTATCAAACTGGTCTTTTAGATAATAGTATTTTGTTCCGGTCAGGTTGTCTACGAAACCGTAGGTTTTGTCGATGTTCTCTCCTATTATGTAGTTTACATTTCTGTTAACAAACCCGTCTACTCGCGCTGTCTCGTTTATCACGTCTTTGTCCCTGTACACATACTTCGCCTGTTTAACCTCCTCATCTACTTGCTTGTAGGTCCTTCTGTTTTCGGCATCATAGTTGTATAGTGCGTTATTCAGAATTGAAGTACCTACCGTCTTTTTGTACTCCACCAAACGATTGAACGCATCCCATTTGAAGTCTTTCACAACCGACTGACTGTTTTCTATTGTTTCCTCTCTTTGCATGTTTCCGGAGTTGTCATAGGTATAGGTATTGCTATTTACACTTTCGTACTGATTCATCTCATTTGCGCTGTATACGCTTAGGGTATTGTTCAACTTGCTTAAAACTCGGTTGCCTGTTCCGTCCAGTATCCATTTTTCATCGTGAACATTCTGCGGTCCTTCCACCGGGTCTACTCTTCCTGATTGAAAGCTTACCATTCTGTTGTTTTTGTCGTATCTATAGGTCTTTGAAAAATTGCTTAAAACCTTAGAATCCATATTTTCGCCGATCAGATTTCCGTTTCGATCATAGCTGTTTCTATATGTAAGCCATATCGTTGCGGGATTTTGAATGTCTTTGTACGAGAGATATACCGGCCTCTCGGCTTCATCATAACCGGGCGTTCCGTTTTCCGTTCTGTCGCCAAAAATTCTTCCTCCCAAAACAACGTTCAGCAATTTGTCTCCCTGACCGAAATAGACCTTGTTGACTACTTCTTGCCCGTTGTACGAAATCGCGGTTTCTCTTTCCATCGAATCGTATTCCGGTGTCATGGTATCACCGTTCGGATATATTACCTGCACAGCTCCGTCCACAAAGGACTCATAACCGTAGGAAACAAGTTCTCCGTCTTGATCTTCTTCAACAATTCTGCTCAGAGAATCATATACTCTCGTAACGGTTGAGTCATCCCAAGGTTCTGACGGATCGTTGTTGTCAAACATCATCGTTTTTCTGCCCAAACCGTCATACCTAAAAAGTTGAAGCGTTGTTCCCTCTGTCCCGGATGCCCTTGTAATGTCCGTCCGCACCACATTTCCTTTATCATTTCTTGTAAAAGAAAACACATTGCCTCTCTCATCTGTCGTTTTTGTTTTCTCACCATCCAAATTATATTCGTGTGTTACGGCAGTGCCGTCGGCATTGATTCTCGAAGTCGACAAACCGCGACAGTTATAGGTCATAATTGTGGTATTACCTCTGTCGTCTTTAACAGCAGTGGTTTGTCCGCTGTTGTCGTGCTCATATTCTATTGTAATTATACCGTCCTCATCCGGCGGATTCTGACATCCTATGCCTTCTACAGAAGAGTCTACATCAACGATAACTCTCTTCGCAAAAAGCGCTCCTTTTACCTCGCTTCCCGGAAAGATATAAACCTCTGCCTCAGGCGCGGTTACAACACCTTTAAAAATGCTGTCCGTGCCTATTTTTACCTGACCTGTTCCGTTGGTATAAAACCTTACATCGCTTTCTTTTGATACGCCCGCAAGTTCTACGGTCATAAAATCGGCAAAACTCAGCTGCTCTTCTGTTGCAATATCCACTACTCCGTTTTGAGCATCCATTTTTAAAGTCGCCGAACTTGCCTCGACGATAAAGCGTCTCGCCGTATAGGTTCCGGCTGAAAACATTGCCGTCGCACCGGCAGAAATATGAATTTCATCGTATGCCCCGGGTGAAATCGAAACATTTTGTCCGTTTTGTACAGATATGCTTTCCGTTCCGTATATTACTGTTCTTGTTTCAATTTCTATCGGTTCTACCGTCTGAAATTCCGTTACATCGCCTGTTACTTCAACCTGATTGCGCACCTCAATTTCGCCGCCGGATATTACATTTCCGTCAACATAGCTCCTATCATTGAGCACTATAAAGGAACCGGCTTTTACGTCACCCGTAACCTCCGCCTCAACACCGACATCAACTCTTCCCTGCGATCCGGCATTTGCTCCCGATATTGCTGCATTGTTTCGAATATCTGTTTTTTCTTTGGAATATGCCGCAAACCCGCACAGATTCGGCTCAAACTCTTCTGCTTTGCCTACTTCAGTCTCCGTTTTAACAATTCTCCCGAGACCGTCATAGTAAATAGTTTTAGTAGAACCTTTGCTGTTGATTTGTCCGGCATACTGCCCCAGAGGATCAGCTATTAAATCTCCGTCCCTTTTGCTTTCGCGGACAACCTGTCCTCGGCTGTCATAATCATAGTAAGTTGTCTCTCCGGCATTATTTGTCGAACGTGCAACTCTTCCTACGGCAGTGTATGCCGTGTATTCTGAATTAACACCTTGAACCCCGACCTGAGAATTGTCGGTTACCTGTCTTTCAACAATATTTCCGGCTCCGTCATACTCTTGATGTATTTCATTTCCTTCGGAGTCAATCGCCGTAGTAAATTCTCCAGTTGCGTTGTTTTCATAAACCGTCAGCTTGTTTCTGTCGTCCCATTCGTAGGTAACGCTTCCCTTTCTGTCATATTCTCTATAATTGGAAATTATGCCGTCGCCGGGATTGAGCGCGCCGTCGACCAAAATCGTATTTCTGACGGTGCTTCCAATTTTAAAGAGATAAGTCAATTCCGAAACCTCTCTGTCCATTTCGTCATAGCACATGCCCCTTTTGGAAAGCTCTCCTATTGTCCCCGCTTCATCTCCTATGTTTCCTACAATTGTCTCTACTATTAGATTTGACGCTGCATTGTAAGAAACAAATCGCTCAGTGCCGTCGGCTTTGCTGTCTTTTGAATACACCGCTCGATCAAATCCGTCATAACCTGTCTCTACTGTTCGCTTTCCCCCTGCAGCGGAATCAACCGAGGTTTCAACCGCAACCAGGTTTCCGTTTGCATCATAAAAGCTGCGTTTCATTCCTTCTTCGTCTGAACCGGGAGCCAAAATCTGTAGGATTTGTAAATCTCTCTCGTCATATTCGTAAATATCCGCATGACACGTATTTTCCGTATAATTGGGATTTCTTCTTTCTATCAAATTCCCGTTTGCATCATAAAAACTTGAAACTTCGATAACCGGCCCCAAAAGAGAAACGCTTTTTTGCTCGGCAATTAAACGATCCAAAATATCGTATACAAAATATGTCTTGATATATTCTCCCAAGGGAACTTCCGCCGACTGCGTTGAGTCTTTATTCTCTTCCCAGGTCTCCGTTACATTGCCGTTTGCATCAACAACTTGATAGGTGTTGTAAGAAAGTGGTTTGTCGGCACCGTATCCGGCTCGTTCGTTGGGATGCAGCCTGACAGCTCTAGTCTCTCTTATTGTTTGATTAAGAGCGGTTACTTCATACTCATTTTCAACACCGCGCTCATCAATTACGGATATTATATTACCGTGCTCGTTATAAACTGTCTGCTTGGTTATGTTCTCAAGAACAGTGGAGTATCTCCTTCTTTCCGTCATCCTAGCATCAACCGTTGTTTTGGTCAGAAGCCCGTTTTCATTATACTCGTATGAGGTAATAGAACCTTCCGGATCTTCATATTCCAGCAGCAAACCGTCATTTGAGAATCTATGGATATCTTCTATTACCTGTATTTGACTGCCTTCTTTTAAAGCCTGCATTGAAAAATCCAAAAGATGAACTTTGGGATGCTCCGCCTTTATAACATGACCGCTGCTCTGAGTTGTTATGCCGTCAAAATTCATATCTCCCAATCCCAATTCAATTTGAGCAGCAGATAATCTGCTTTCAAGCACTTCTACCGAAATACCTCTAAGTGCAGACAAAGCAGCTAATGACGAACCCTCTTGATAATCAAAAATATAGGTTTCGACAAACTCCGAATCAGGATTGCTAAAACAGCCGGTCTGCGGAGTTGAGAGGTCAAAACTTCTAGGCTTTCTCACTCTTGCAATTTGTTGATACACAGGTTCATAATCATATTCCGTTTTAATTTCGGCCTGGTCGCCCCCTCTTGCTACGTCAGGAATTTGTATTTCCTTAAGCTTGTTTCCCCTTGCCAAAATATCGCTGCTCTCGTTATCAAAAACCGCAAGTTCGATATTTCCTAAAGGACGAATTTCCGATATCAAATTAAACTCATTGTCGTAGGCGTATTGCGTTTCGAAATAGTCTGGATCATCCGGACGGATATTGCGATTGGTATAATCCTTTCGCGATATTATTAGATTGTCACTGTTAAAAATATAGTGCGTAATATTTCCGTTGCGATCAGTTACCTCTGTATACGCAGGCTGTTCATTCACTGCTTCATGATATGAGTACTGAATAACTCCGCCGGCCTCAATTCCCGATGTGTTCGTTCCGCCGACAAGCTCGGATACAACCCGTCCGAAATTGTCATAGGTTATCTGAACCCTGGGAGGCCCGTCTGCAGCGCTTTCGTTGGGATAGGTTACTGCCGCAATTCGATTGTGTTCGTCATAACCGAAGCGATAGGCAATACCTTCCGGAAAATCACTGCCGTCAGATGTATCCGTTACCGCGGGAAGACGTATTTCAACCAAGCGCAACAGCTCATCATATGTAAAAGAAACGGTTCTTCCGGTATAATCTACAAGGGAGGACAATTTTCCTTGCGGGTTATAAGAAAGGGCGACACTTCTCTCTCGGCTGTCACGGACGGCCGTCAATCTTCCCGCTTCGTCATATGTGAAGGTACGCATATTGCCGTCTCGATCCTTTATGCTTTCGAGTTT
>CAYWLQ010000244.1:0-4836 GCA_964458775.1 uncultured Myxococcales bacterium
GACGGGTGTTTCCGAGTGATAGATTATTCTGTTTTGGACAGTAGTGTGTTGAGAAAAAAAAGGCAAATGCGCAAAGTGCCCCGAAATCTCAACACATTTGCCTTAATTTCCTTGTTTTCAAATGTCCGATTTGTCTTGAAAAGAAGTCGCTATACTGTGCTTTTTTAGCAATGCATAGAATCGAGCACGGGATAACCCCGATATTTTAACGGCGTCAGGAATATCACCTTGGGTATGTGCCATAAGCGACGATAAATATGAGTGTTCGATGTTGAGTATTGCAGCTGCTCGGCTGCTATCCAGTGTCGGAATTAAACTAAAACCATTATCTTTGTTCTGTAATTCATTGCTAATAGCAAGAGGAGGCGGAACAGAATCGCGTGCTATCTTTGCACGAATGTCCACAGGCAAATCCTTGGGAAAAATAAGCTGACTTGAACCTGCAGATGCCAAGGCTCGTTCGATAGCCTGGTTGAGTTCTCGAACATTTCCGGGCCAATCGTAGGTTTGGAGCACGCTGATAAATTCCGACGTGAAACCCTTTAGAGGAATTTTATATTGATTGCACAGTTTTTCAACCCAACGTATCGAAAGTGCTTCGAGGTCTTCTTTATGTTGTCTAAGCGGAGGCAAGTTGATTTGAATAGTATTTAACCGATAAAGCAAATCACCGCGAAACTCTCCGACACGCACCATTTCAGATAGATCTCGATTTGTTGCAGAAATCAAAGTAAAATCGCTTTCAATTTCCTTGATTGCTCCGACAGGTCGGTACCGTCTCTCTTGAATGACCCGTAAAAAAGTTTTCTGAACAATGAGCGGCAGTTCGCCGATCTCATCAAGGAATAGTGTTCCCTTATGCGCTTGCGCAACCAGGCCTTCTCTGTTTCGGTCAGCACCGGTGTAGGATCCTTTTTCATGGCCGAACAGCACACTTTCGACTAGATTATCCGGAAGGGCTGAGCAGTCAACCACTACGAAATTGTAATGAGCACGCGCACTGTTGTTATGAATAGCTGCGGCGAATATTTCTTTCCCTGTGCCTGTTTCTCCACAAATCAGTGAATTTGCATTGCCGGAGGCTGCCTGGGAGACAATTTCTAAACATTCCATAATAGGTCTGCTATTACCTATTATATTCTCACGATTTATACTTAATGCAGCAGATCTGTTTTTTGTTTCTGCCTGATATTGTAGAGCTCTAGCTATTATAATCTTGATATTTTTGAGACCGTGAGGTTTTTGTATATAGTCCCATGCTCCGTTTTTTATCGCAAGCTCGGCGTGATCCTGGTTGCCGTAGGCAGTCATGACAATAACTTCCGGACCTAAGACCTTCTCTCGAAAGCGAGGCAATAAATCCAGACCGTTGCCGTCCGAAAGCTGAACATTAACAAATACAACCTCAAAATCTCCATTCTCCAATTGTAACAGTCCATCGTGAAAAGATGAAGCACAGCACGCTTTGTACCCCATACCGTGGACTGTATCGGCTATAAAGTCGCAAACTGTTCGGTCTCCGTCAATAATCAGTACTCGTGCCACAGTCATCCTTTTACATGTATCGGATATAATACCGACATGCAGTATTTTGGGGACAGATTCTTTTTAAATTATAAATGAGGTTTATCCCTCAATATATGTATCATGCTTTATCTCTTCTGCGATACTTAAATTAATAATTTAGTACGATTTGCGGTCTGAATATTGCAGGCGCAGAAATAAGAACATGTTTGAAATAAGCTGTATTTTCAGGAAAGAGAACAAAATGAACTATTTTTATGCACCGGAATCAGTAACCGAAAGACAAGCTATTTATCTTGAAATAAAAGCTGCACTAGGATTTGAAGGTCGTATTGAGATGTATTCTAGCATCAGCGAATTTTCAGAAAGACTGACACGGTTTAACAATCCGGAAATTATTATTATTTTGGCTGTTGGAAAAAAGGAAATGCCGAGCATTTTTGCTCTTGAAGAGGGCATTTTTGGTGCTGCAATGATAATTTTACTATCAGATGAAGAACCGGAATCTATGGCATTAGCGATTCGTCTGAAACCAAAGTTTATCGGTCAAATGACCGATGACTTGGATAAAATTGTTCCAATAATAGAAAAACTGATAAAAAAGAAGGAGAAAAAGATGTTACACTAAATCTAGAAAAACTATGAACCTGTAAGGGAATTGTATAGTTGCTTTACATTTCAAAAGTGAATGTTTTAGATAATCGACCATGCACGCCATCTGTGTGCTATAAAATATGGTACATCGCATACAATATTTTGCAACGCACAGCCGGTGCACCTAGTCAGCTTTTTTCAAAACCCCTTCTTTGGGATAAGAATTAAATAAAAGCACATAAATCTGTCTTTCGGGTACTGGTTGTATATTATTTTTGGAGGACACAAATATATGAAGCAAGTACAGGCATTTGAGATTCGAAAAAAAGCATTGTTTTCTTGTTTTATGGTTTTGCTATTTATTGCTGCGGCAGGATGCGGTGCTGATTGTGAAGGGGATTCTTGTTTGTCAAAAGATACAGGTGACAAATCTAGTTCTGACCTTGATGCGGATTCTAACGCTAACTCTGATAGTGATGCTGATGCTGATGCAGACTCGGATTCGGATACAGATACAGACTCGGATTCTGATACTGACACGGATTCTGATACTGACACGGATGCTGATTCGGATGCGGACAGTGATGCTGATGCAGATACTGACACCGATGCAGACTCAGACTCGGATGCGGATAGTGATGCTGATTCAGACTCGGATGCTGACAGCGATTCTGATACAGATTCAGATACTGACACAGACGCGGATGCTGACGCAGACAGTGATGCCGATGCTGACAGCGATGCTGATTCGGATTCTGACACGGATGCAGACGCTGATAGTGATGCGGACACAGATACTGACGCGGACAGCGACCCCAAAGGTCTAACAATATACTACATCAGGCATGCCCAAACAATTGCCAATACTTTGGGGCCCGGACAGGGCACTAATGAAGAAGGTGATACCCTTACGGAGTTCGGTTTTGAGCAGATAGAGGCGCTGACGACTTTCTTGTTAGGTTTGGGAGAGGTTCCCGATGCGGTATTGGTAAGCCCCACCCGCAGAACTCAACAAACTATAGGGCATTATCTCAAACAAACAGGAATAATCGGGGAGATTTGGATTGAACTTAACGAATGCTGCTCCGGCGAACCTACCGGCGAACCCTTGCCCACCGAAAGACCTAAATCATATTTCCCGGCTACAATTGAGCCCGGATACGAAGATAACTATATTTTTAGAGAAGAAGACCCTAGGTTTTGGTTTCCGCTTACTTATGAAGAGGGAATATATATGAATATGATCGCTCATGATCTGATAACGGATAGATTTTCTCAAACCGGGAAAACAATCTTTGTGGTAGGTCATGCGGGATCAGGAAATACCTTGATGGGACTGTTGAGAGGATATGATATGCTGACAAATATTCCAAGACAGCTTTACTTGCCTAACACAGGAGTTTTTCGCCTGGTTCAAGATCCTTCTTCCGGAGAAATAGTTCTAGACGGTCAGAATATAAATAATCCCAAACAGTGATTTGTGAGAAGTCACTATTGTCTAATATACCGAAACATCTGATGGATCGCGGTTGGAAAGACGGGCGTTTACAAGCTATAGATCATTCTGTTTTGGATAGTTTCAAATTAAAAATAATCAATAAGCATGATTTGATTCAGGAATCTTTTCGTAGTATTGTATTTTTAGTTTATTAAGTTTGATAAATATTTGATCGCCTTCGAAAAACGAAATGGATGGTATCATTATGGCTCGACGCACGCGAATCGGTGTATTTGTTAACGATCTTCTCTCTCCTTATCAAATTCGATTGTTTAACAGTATAAAACGAGCTGCTAATACAAAAGGAATAGGTGTTATAGGTTTTCAGGGCAGCTTTTTGGTACAGCATAATTCAGAACAGCGAACAGCTTTTGACGGGTCTTTTATCTACGGCTTAGCCGGCGAAGAGTCTGTCGACGGTTTGATTATCGTATCTAATGCACTGTCCAGTCGTGCAGGTATTGAGGCGGTACACAGACTTTGCCGAGAATCTTCATTGCCTATTGTAAGCATAGGGCGATTATCAAACATACCCAGTATTGCAACCTATGCTAATGAGGCATTGTCCGAGTTAGTTGAGCATTTAGTAACAGACCATATGCGAAGCAAAATAGCACTGATCGAAGGTCCTTCTGAAAATCCTGACAGTCTTGAACGAGGTAAAATAGTAAGAGAAACACTTGCCCGCTTGAATGTTCCTCTTCTCGAATCCCACATTGTACAAGGAGATTTTTTGGAAGCTTCGGGAGCGTCATCCATTAGAATTCTGTTTGATCGCAGGGGCTTAAATTCAAGCGATATTGATGCAATCATTGCGCTAAATGATCAAATGGCAGCCGGCGCTTTATATGAATTGGCAGCAAGAGGAATCAGTGTTCCAAATGAAATTTCTGTTATCGGTTTTGATGATGACGACTTTGCGCGCAGCGCCAATCCTCCCTTAACCACAGTTTCTCAACCCATAGAGCTAATGGGGGAGAGAGCTATTCAAGCGGTTACTGCTCTTATTGATAAAAAAGCGACAAATGAATATGTCTTGCTAGATGCCGAGCCGGTATGGCGTCGCTCTTGCGGGTGTGAAGTACCGCAAGCTTCACGTTATGTCAGTGTTATTCCGCAAGATATTACTTCTAACGCAATAGAGGCGAGCAAGGAGTATTGCTATGAACGATACAATAACTTAGCAGGTCTTTTTGCCGATGCACATACTATTGAAACTG
>CAYWLQ010000245.1:0-4822 GCA_964458775.1 uncultured Myxococcales bacterium
TTCCCCCTAAAGGATCTTTTTCGTGAGCATCAAAGCCCGCGCTTACAAGGGTAATTTGAGGTTTAAATTTTTTTGCTGCCGGCTCAACAATCAAGTTCATTACGGCCAAATAGTCTGCATCCGTTGCTCCAGATGGAAAGGGCAGATTTATTGTAAAACCCTGCCCTTTGTTAGAACCGGTTTCCAGAATACGTCCGGTTCCAGGATAATGGGGCCATTGGTGCACAGAAATAAACAAAACACGGGGATCATCATAAAAAATATCCTGCGTGCCGTTGCCGTGATGTACATCCCAATCAAAAATTAAGATACGTTCAACACCTGCTGCCAAAAGAGCATGGGCTGCAATAGCGATATTGTTAAAAATACAAAAACCCATAGAACGTTTTACAGTTGCATGATGTCCGGGAGGTCTCGGCAATGCAAATGCTGCTTCGACTTTTCCGTCCAGTACTGCAAAAGCTGTATCAATAGCTCCGCCGGCAGCTTTAAGAGCAGCTTCTTGGGAACCGGGTGAAAAATAGGTATCCGGGTCTAAATTTCCGAATCCTTCTGAAAGTTCATCGATAACATTTTTTACAAAATTATCATTGTGAGCACGAGCAAGCTCATCTGAAGAAGCAAACCTGGCCGGAATAACATCACAAGAATCAACAATTCTATGCTTACTCAACGTGTTCCAAATACTTATCAGTCTTTCAGGACACTCAGGATGCATCCCTGTTGAACGATGCCTTAAAAAATCTTCTTCGTACATCAAAGCAAACGTCATGTTTTTTACCTCCCTAACCCCATATCAAAAGGTGCATATAAAATATCATATTCTTGATAAGATTAAAAAAAATGACCGGCTCTCTTCATAAGAGCCATCAAAAAACCTCAGAGAAACGAAAAAGCGCATATGTACATAGTGACAGACGAAAATATAATATCGTAACATAATATATTAGGCCATTTGTTTTTTTATTCATTTTTTATTACAGCATTTTTTTGTGTATCAAAAAATCGGCTTTTGCTAGATAGATTTTTTGCTGCTGTTTTGAAGGAATGTCTAAATGGATTTGGGAAAACAAAAAGTTGAAGAGTTTAAAATACTCACCAAAAAGTTAGTTCAACATATGCCTTTGTCTGATTTGGCTACGGTTCTCTTTCCTCCGGCTATGGGATTGGATTTGTTGTCAGGACTGATGTCCAAAGAACCGATTAAAGATGATGGATTTAATCCCGAATATCCTGAACCTGAATTGCTTGAAACAGTATTGGAACTTGCTAGATGGTTGTCACTGAACTACTTTAAAACACAGATTTTGAATGTTGATAATATTCCAAATCAAGGACCCGTGCTATTTGTAGGTAATCACAACGCCGGACTGATGCCGATTGATTCTTTATTTGCCATTGATGCGATAAAGACACATTCTCCTAATTTGTGTCCCGTGCATCCTTTGGCTCATGATTTTGTATACAAAGCTCCGCGAGTTGCAAAATGCGCCAAGAGACTGGGCATTCTTCGAGCTGACAAAACCAATGCCCTTCTAGCTATCAACGCAGGAAGATCCGTCCTGGTTTATCCCGGCGGAGATGAAGAAGCATTCCGCACATTTTCTGAGAGAAACCGAATAATACTCGCAGGAAGAAAAGGCTTTATACGTATTGCAGCTGCGGCAAAAATACCTATTGTCCCTATAGTCTCAGCAGGATTGCATGAGTCATTCATTGTGCTTTCCAAGGGACGTGAAATCGGTAAAAAACTGGGTCTAAAAAAATTGCTTCGCACAGAAATTCTTCCGCTTTCATTGAGCTTTCCGTGGGGTTTGGGATTGGCTTTTGCTCCATTTTTACCGCTTCCTACTTCTGTTGATATTTGTTTCTTGCCTCCTGTTTTCGTTGATGTTGACTCCGAGAACGAACAGTCTATCGAAAAGGTATATGAACATATCAGCACTGTAATGCAGACAAAAATGGACGAACTTACAAAGAATCGTGCTCCTTTTTGGGGAAGATAATTTCTGAAAATGATTTCCGGTCTTCCTCAAATATTAATTTCTGCAGGTGAACCGTCCGGAGATAAAATTGCCGCTCGTACAGTAGAAGTTCTATCCCAAGAAGGTCAATATAGATTTTACGGCATCGGCGGCGACGAAATGCAAAATTCCAATGTTGTCTTACTTCAGCACATTAACTCATTGACGGCCATAGGCTTTGTCGATTCCGTCTCAAGACTTAACAGATGGATTAAAACATGGAGAATGCTCAAGTCTTTTTTACGAAAGCATCCTCCGGCTGTTGCTCTTTTAACGGATTCTCCAGAATTCAATCTTCCTTTGGCAAAAACACTAAAAACTATGGGTGTTCCAGTAGTATTGTATGTCGGACCACAGGTTTGGGCGTGGCGAAAGAGACGACTTGAGTTTTTACGGAAAACTGTAGATGTTACTGCCTTGATTTTACCTTTTGAAAAAGAATTATACGAAAGAGCAAATGTTCCGGCAGAATTTGTAGGACATCCGTTACTTGATGAACCGCCTCCAATTGATAGAAGTGTTTTAAGGAATATAATGGGCATTTCGGAAAATACAAAGCTTGTAGCAATGCTGCCGGGTTCCAGACCGGCTGAGATTTGCCGGCATTTGCCTGTTCTTACAAAATCAGCTAGGCAACTTGAAAGAAAGGATATTCGCGTTGTGTTTGCACCGGGGAGACTGTGTACTGAAAAACAAATTTCTGAGTGCAAAGACATTGTTTTTTTGCCAAAGCCGTTTTGCGCCAAGGATCTTTTAACTGCTTCAGATGCGGCGATAGTTGCCTCCGGCACTGCAACCTTAGAAGCTGTCCTATGCGGAGTTCCGTTTGCTGCAATCTACCGCACTGATCCTATTACTTACTTTATCGGAAAACAAATTTTGGGTTTACCCTACGTGTCTTTGCCTAACTGGATTTTGAACCAAATGATATTTCCCGAAATTCTTCAGCGTGCATTAACTGAAGACAATCTGGTTTCGACGATTTCCAATTTGTTAGAACCTTCAATATCTTCAAACTTAAAAATTTCCGCCAATTATGTCAGGCAAATGCTGGGACAACCGGGAGCGGCAAAAAGAACAGCACAGTTGGTACTTGAACAGATTAGATGAACTTTATTTTCGACCATATTATTCAATCTGCATTTTCTCGACCAAGAACCGTTTTACTTGCGGTTATTGCTATATTGTTATTCGGAAATATTTTAGCTTCTGTATTGTCGGGACTTGGAGATGCAGAAGCCTTGTATTTCTACTATAGTCAAAATCTGTCTTTGTCCTACTTGGACCATCCTCCGTTAATAGGTGTTCTGATTCGAGGTTTTACCGAAATGCTCGGTATTTCAACAATTGCCGTAAGAACAGTTCCTATGTTGATGACCGCACTCTGCCTAATTTTTTCATACTTGTGCACAAGAGATATGTTCGGTGCATCTGCGGGTGCGATATGTATTTTACTGATGTTTTCATCTCCTGTTTTTTCAATTGGAACAGTTGCTGCTTCACCCGATTCTCCGCTTGCAGCTTTGACAATGCTGTTCACTTGGATTTTATATAGAGTTTCGACAACATCAGTAAATCTCAATACCAAAAATAATATATACATAATCATTCTAGGGCTCGTATTGGGTGCGGCTTTTCTGTCTAAGTATACCGGAGCCTGTTTGGTATTTTCTGTTCTTATTTGGTTGTTACACAAAGAAAATAGAAATCTTTTTAAACAACCTTTTTTGTATATAGGTGCGCTATTAGCGGTGCTCTGTTCTCTGCCTGTATTTCTTTGGAATGTCCAACACGATTGGGTCGGTGTGTTACACCGTTTGGTCTACACACAAGAAGAAGCAGGGTTTTCTCTTAGAAACCTAGGGGCTCTTGTGGGAGGCCAGCTATTATATGTAGGTCCCTTGGTAATTCTAATTTTTGCAATTTCTATAAAAAATTTGAACTCGTCTTCTGAAAACATTGCTGCAAAAAAGCTGTTGCTGACAATTTCATTTCCAATCTTGGGAATGACATATTTATTGGTTTGTTGGTCAAAAACCGCTGAGCCTCACTGGCCGGCTGCCGGCTATCTGCCGTTATTTCCGTTGGCAGCAGGAGAAATAGTAAATAGCGGTGACAAATTAAGAAAACTGTTCAGAGCAACATTAGGCTTGGGTATTGCGATATACTTGATTGCCCATATTGTCGTTCTAACACCGCTATTGCCCGCTTTGCTGCCGCCTTCTCTTTACGAACCCAAGTATGATTTGGCAAACGAACTTCGAGGATGGGATACAGTTGCTGAAGCAGTAAGACGTATTAACTCAAACAACAAACCTGTGGTTGCAGCTTTTTACACTCAATGTGCACAGTTAGCTTTTCATTTACGCAGACAAAACGACCCTGAAGTCCATTGTGTATCGTCTTCTCTTACTGATTTTGATTTGATACAAGGCCGATTTGTTTTGGAAGAAAAAGGAGCTGTTTTTGTAACCGACAACAGATTCTCTCACAAGCCCCAAGAAATCTTCTTTGATGCAGAGGTTTTCTTAAGAATTACTGTAAGAATTTCCAGAGCAGGAAAAGAAGCAAGACGTTTTGATTTATATACGATATCCCCAAAAACCAATCACACCGAAAGGTTTTAGGAAAACAGCATCTTTTTTTTGGACAGACATGACTACGACTACGTCGTGTACGTCTAGAAATGCAATAAATTTGAAGAATTGATTTCTGACATGAATTAATTCCATGAGGAAACTACTTAGTACTACCTGGTCATATATTTCTTGACAGCGATCTCAGTCTCTGATCTACGG
>CAYWLQ010000246.1:0-4784 GCA_964458775.1 uncultured Myxococcales bacterium
AAAGAATACCGGATTGCCGTCCAGTGCAGCTTCTAGGAAAACACCCCAATGTGTGCCGTCCCGAATAATACACTCAATCATGCCGTCAGGATCGTTGTCACATGGAGTATTTCCCCATTGAAATACACAAGGTGCAGTATTATTGCCTTCGTCGCCGCACCACTCTTCCTTGGTCATCAACCATTGTTCGCCATTAGGTCCGTATCGGTTTACAAAGCGGTTTCCATCTGTTCTCCATAGTGTCAAATGATCTATAACAGTACCGTTTACAGACGGAACATCAGTAAACCACTGTGCAAAAGAGGCCGAGCCTGTAATATTGCCGAGTCCTGCCGTTCCGATATACACAGGTTTCTTGGCTTCATTGAGTTGATTAGCAACAAGACCGGTAATAGCTGTTTCCTGTCCCAAGGCACCGGGTTCAAAATCCGCATGAGCTTGAGTAAAATCACGATATACCACAGGTACGCGCATCGAATCACCGATTGGAGGCTGTACACACTCATATCCGGATTCGATTTTACATGTCGAAGAGCATCCGTCGCCGCTTACATTGTTGCCGTCATCACAGGTTTCTCCTGCGCTTGCCAAAACGAGACCGTCGCCGCAAGTAGAAGTACAGGGACCTCCTGAACAGTCAGGTTCCATTTTGCAAAACGGTGTGCATCCGTCTCCAAGATCGTTGTTTCCGTCATCACATCCTTCGGTTCCCTCTCTTTTCTTGTCGCCGCATACTGTGGATTTACATGTATAGTTGCCGGGAGAGCCGTCGCAAGCAAAGCCTTCTTCCCATCTACAGGTAGAGGAGCATCCGTCACCGTTTCTTGTGTTCCCGTCATCACAGATTTCATTGGACAAAAGAATTCCGTCTCCGCATTGAGGTATGCATAAAGCTCCGGGGAACGGACAATCATATCCCGGTTGTTTTTGACATTTGTCACATCCGTCATTCGAATTATCATTGGCGTCATCACAAGTTTCATTTCCTGTAACACGTCCGTCGCCGCAACGCGTGGTGTTCTCGCAAAGTTCTCCCGGCGTGGGACAAATCCATCCGTCTTCGATAAATCGACAATCGGCAGAGCATCCGTCACCGTCTTCGGTATTGCCGTCGTCGCAAACTTCGCCGTTTGCAGGACTTAGACGTCCGTCGCCGCATACGTTTATCGGAACACATGCCTGCCCCGGAACCGGACAGAGAAATCCGGGTTCTATGTGACAGTTTTCATCACAACCGTCACCTGATTCCAAATTGTCGTGATCGTTATCATCTTCACAGGTCTCATCACCGGTAATTCTTCCGTCACCGCAAAAAACAATTCGTTCGCATTTTTGACCCGGAATAGGACAAATATAATTAACGCTTTGTACATCACAGGTACTGTTGCATCCGTCATCGTCCTCATCATTGCCGTCATCACATACCTCACCCGCCTCTATGAGGCCGTTACCGCATCGCAACTGAAAGATACATTTCTCTCCAGGGACCGGACACTCGTAATGAGGTTCTATTTTGCAAATTCCGTTGCAGCCGTCTCCGGGAAGCGTGTTGCCGTCATCGCATATCTCGCTTTCTTGATTTATCTCTCCGTCTCCGCAAGCCGGGCCCGAAGGAACCATCTCACATTCATCAGGCGGATTTTCTCCTAAACACGGATTTTCCGTATCCGAATCAGCATCTGTATCCGTATCCGAATCAGCATCTGTATCCGTATCCGAATCTGTGTCTGTGTCTGAATCCGAATCTGTGTCTGTGTCTGAATCTGAATCTGCATCTGTGTCTGAATCCGAATCTGTGTCTGTGTCTGAATCCGAATCTGTGTCTGTGTCTGTGTCTGTGTCTGAATCCGAATCTGTGTCTGTGTCTGTGTCTGAATCTGCATCTGTGTCAGCATCAGAATCTGCGTCCCCGGCGGGATCTGAACCGTTTCCTTGATCTTCGGAATCTTTTGTTATTATTATACTTTCTTCGTTTTCACCTGCACAACTGAATACCGACAACAATTGAATCAAAAAGAGAATCGAGCCCGCCGCAGGAGAGAAAAAACCGTAGTATAACGGATAATTCGGACTGCTGTTCCTGGATTTTTTTCTGTCCATTTTTTACCTCACTGCTCGGCGATCTAGCAATTACGTTAAAGGTATACTATTACACCATTAATTAACGTAGCCATGCAATCATGTTTAGCAATTAAATATTTGGAGTTTTTTAGTTTATTTAGAAAAAGTTTTTTTTTTGCTGTGAGTCTTAAGTTGCTACCGCACCTACAAAAAAAAAGTCCCATGCATTCGCAGGCATGGTCGAAAACTGCCGACCGAGTAGGACTTCCATGCGCAGGTGCAATCGCTTGAAGTGAAGAGCCGAGCGCAATGAATACGAAGGCTTATCGGGGAAGATGAATTCTCACTTAATTATAACCTCCGCGTCGTTTATATAATGGCAATGCCGCGACCCAAGCTACATAGCGACGATGAAGTCCTGGACGCCACCCGGCGAGTGATCCTGCGCCGAGGCCCCGTACAGTTCACCCTCGCCGATGTCGCCGCCGAGGTCGGCTTGGCGCGGTCAACCTTGATCCAGAGGTTCGAGAACCGCGCCGGCTTGTTCCGCAGGCTGATGGAGCGAAGCACGGACCGGTTGCAGCCCGAACTTGCCTCTCTTCCGGGCGGCCCTGGGGCACAGGGATTGTGGATCTTCCTCCAGGCGCTTGTCTCGGTGCTCAAGAGCGAGCGCATCAACGAATACCGTAACCTTTCGGTAAGCTTGCAACAGTAAAAAAAGTTACAAAATTTTATTTGCTTTGATGGCTGCTAGAGTTTGGCGGAAGTTCCAGGGCATCCAGTTTTCCGGATTTTGGGCTATAAGGCTTTCGTTGTCCAAAAGAGCAACTAGGTATTCGAACGGATTTTCGTTTTTTAGCTCTGCTGTGTGAATCAGTGTCATGAATAGGTCTCCTACAAAGGCTCCGTTGGCGGTGCGGAAGAAGTATGCATTTTTTCGCTCCGGTATACTCCTGAGAACTCCTGCGACCGTGGCTTTTGCGCTTAGGTTTGTCTGCTTGTGCATCACCCGTAATACTCTCAGATGCCTGCGCTGCTTCAGTCTCGCTCAATTCCGGCGACGACGCCGATTCCGATACGGATGTCGATTCCGACACCGATGCCGATTCGGATACAGATGTCGATTCAGACACCTCAATCTCCAATTGTTCCGATGGGCACACCTCTTGCCGGGAGGACGCGGATTGCGAAGTCGGTTGGGAAACCTGCGCCGGCGGATGCTGCTATTTGAAATGCGCAGAAGGGGTGACACCGTGCACTGTCGCGAGCGATTGCGGCACCGGATTCATGTGTGTCACCGGATGTTGTATTATGTCGGTCATCATTTGACAGGGGAATTCTTCAAATCAGTTGCTGCCGAACACACCCGCTGAATCGGTTTTGAGGACCCATGCGTCGGATTGAGGCTTATCAACATAATTATACATCGAAGTATAGCCCGACAGGATAATGCCGCCGTTATCCAGCAACGTACCGAATAGCAGCTTGTCATCTGTGACCGCCGGATCCAGACCTATCGCTTCATAGGTGGGACTGGTGTAGTTTCGTTGCCATATCACCGTTCCGTTGATGTTCATTTTCAAGAGCGTGCACGGAGAGACATTGCTCGATGTGTTACCGACAACGTAGATATTTCCCTCGTCGTCAGTGAAGAGGGACACGCCTTCGGAAGTGAGGCCGTCTTCATCCCCCGATAAATTATATTCCCACTCCACGGCGCCGTCGTTTCCGTCCAATCGGGCGACATAGAGATTGTCGACATAAGAGAAAGGCAGGACTTCGACTCGCGTTCCCACAACGATGAAATCACCATCTAGGATTTCCGCGATGTCTTTTAATTTGTAAGTGGTTTCGGCATCACCGGGATAGGTTTGACGCACCGTCGGCGTGCCGGTATCGTCCGTGATCAGCAGAAAGGCGCCTTTTTCCAATATGGCAGTGTACCCTCCAACAACGGCGAAATTGCCGTTTAGCGTCTCGATGACAGATTCCGCGGTTTCCTGCAGTGGGCGGTCATCAACGATGGATATCATCTTATCGGAGAGGATCTCCCCGTCGGCGTCTATTTCGGCCAGGTAGATATTGTAGCCTGTTTCGGTCTCGTCCGTGCCGGGCTCCGTATCGTATAGTTGACCGACGATGACGAAGTTGCCGTTTTTCAACGGCTCAATGGCTGTGATCTCGGAATTATACAATAAGATGCCCTCTTGGCCGGAATCCGTGACAGGATCGATAACATCCTTTTCCCAAACCGCCTCTCCGGCGCTGTCCAGCTTCAGGATTCGGGCTTTCAGGCGTTCGCACCACGTGTCCCAAGTTTGGCAATCCCCCCCCACCGAGATCGAACCGCCGTCCTGTGTCGGTACCGTATCGTGAATCGTGCTCACTTGTTGATTGGACGCGATCATCGTCAACCAGTCCTGCTCACCGTTTGCGTTCAGTCGGCTGACAAAGCCTTCTCTGACATCGTCATCGCAATTATAGTGTTTCGTTCCGCTGACGATAAAACCGCCTTTGTTATCCTGAACAACGTTTTCGGCCATCCAAGTCCAGCATTCCTGGTCGCCGAACTCCACTTCGAAGAGGGTATCGTCAGTGTCTGTGTCAGTATCGGTGTCGGTATCAGAGTCAGTGTCAGAATCAGTATCAGAGTCTGTGTCGGTATCGGTGTCTGTGTCAGTATCAGTGTCGGTATCGGTGTCTGTGTCAGTATCAGTGTCGGT
>CAYWLQ010000247.1:0-4686 GCA_964458775.1 uncultured Myxococcales bacterium
TTTTCGGCACCTAAGAACTTTGTATTTGTTTTCAAAAAAAACACTTGCCTGTGCATTTTTTTGGAAACTTTTTTTTTGAATTTTCGAAATAGCAGTTGTGGCTCCGATGAAGAGGTTGTCGGTTTGACACGGACGGCATTGGGCTGAGTTAATTGATGGGGAGTATTGTATTATGAATGCGTATAAGACGGATGATATATCTATAATAGAAAATATAGCAGGAGCTTTGAGCCGGTCGGTTTTGTCAACATTTCTGTTATGGGCTATTCTGTTTTTTTCTATCGGATGTGAGGGTGTTAACTCTTTAAACAGGATTAATTCCAATAACGTTTCTGATAGCGACAGCGGGGAATCTTTTGATACCTCCGGCTTTGAGGATGAGATTGTGTTGGACGATACTGTTATTCCTCTTGAGGTTTCGTCATTATCTTTGACCGGCGTTAGTTTGCTTTTTGAATCTAGTAAGTTTCTTTATACCGGTGACGATCCTGTACAAAAGGGCGTTACAGAAGAGATTATTTCTCCTGTAAAAGTTGCCGTGCTTCGCGGAAAGGTGCGTGACAGGCGGGGCAGGGCTCTTGCGGGTGTTCGGGTTACTATTAGAGGGAATTCGGTTTTCGGTTATACTTTGAGTCGCGCAGACGGCATGTTTGACATGGTTGTCAACGGCGGGTCGCGGCTTACGGTTGATTATCAAAAGGACGGATTTATTTCTTTGCAGCGGAGCCTTGTGCCGGTAATGCAGGACTACAATATTGTAGAAGATGTAATGATGACCGAGTTGTCTTCTAAGAGCACGGTTATTAACTTTGAGAATTCTTCTTTGTCTCAGACGGCAACAGGTGAGGTTGTTTCTGATAGAGACGGCAGGCGACAGGCTGCGGTGATATTTCCTTCCGGTGTTAAAGCTCATGCTATAACAGCTGACGGTTCTGAGACGCAACTGAGTTCGGGAACTCTTAGGATAACGGAGTTTACTTACGGTCCGTACGGTCCGTCTGCAATGCCGGGGATTCTTCCCGCGACCAGCGGATATACTTATGCGGTATCTCTTTTGTTTGATGAAGCCGAGGCTATAAATGCTTCCGGTGTTGTTTTTGATAAACCTGTACCGTTCTATGTGGATAATTTTCTCAAATTTCCCACCGGCATAACTGTTCCGGCGGGTTACTACGACCGAAATAAGGGAAGATGGTTGCCGTCGACTTCGGGTCGAGTTGTTGAAATATTATCTATTGAAAACGGCGCAGCGGTGGTTGATCTAAACGGTAACGGTGAGGCAGCGACCGAAGAGGAGCTTTTAGCCTTGGGCTTTGAACGGCGGGAGCTTGAGGAATTGGCTAAACAATATAGTGCGGGACAATCTCTTTGGAGAGTTGCTCTCGCACATTTTTCGAGCTGGGACTGCAATTGGCCGTTTCGTCCTCCTGAGGGAGCTGAGGCTCCCGGCGAATGGATTATTCCGGATATGTCTCTCGATGAAGTATGCACGCAAAACGGCTCTGTCATATACTGCGAGAGTCAAGTGTTGGGCGAGAGTTTTAATATAACAGGTACTCCGTATTCTTTGGTCTACACCAGTTCAAAGGCGCAGGGAAATATGGAGGATTACAAAATAACCGTTCCCTTAAGCGGAAACTCACTGCCCGAAAAAAGTAAGCGCATTGAGCTGGAAATATACATTGCGGGAAGACGCTTTGTTGAAAGCTTCGAACCTGCTCCTAATCTGTCGTATGCATTTGTTTGGGACGGAAAGGACGTATACGGTCGCGAACTGAACGGACGTTATAGAGCAAAAATACGTGCAGGTTATGTTTATGACGGGATATACGAAGAGACAGAGCGATTTGCAAGTCCAGGAAATGCTGTAATAACCGGAAGCCTTACTCGCGAGGAGGTCACCTTGTGGCGGGAGAGCGAGGTATTGTTAGGTGCGCTCAAAAACTTCGGAAAGGTAAGCGGCGGCATGAGCTTTGATGTACATCACACCTACGACCCGTTAAATCAAACGATATATCTCGGTGACGGAACAGTTAGAAAAGCGGGTTCATTTTCGGAGACTATAAAAACCGTGGGCAAATTTGAAGGCATTCCTAACAAACTGGCATTCGGTATTGACGGGAGTTTATACATTTCTTTAGTCGGCCTAAACGGAGCGAGAGTATACAGGATGGAGCCCGACGGCAAGCTGTCGATATTTGCCGGAATGGAAGGGCAAGATTGGTCGGGAGACGGAGGTCCTGCTGTTGAAGCGGTATTAGATACGGTGAGCGGGCTCGCGGTGTCAAAGGACGGTTCTGTTTACATAGCGGACGAATTTTCGGATCGAGTGCGCAAAGTAAGCCCTGACGGCATAATCCGAACAGTAGCAGGAGGAGGAGCAGAAGAGATTACAACAACACCTGTTCTCGGAACTTTAGCAAAGCTGCAATCCTGTCGTGATTTGGCGACAGACGATGTCGGAGGAGTCTATATCCTTGAGCATGTGGGCAGCAAAGTCTACTACCTTGATGCAGAAGAAAAAATCTCTCTTGTTGCAGGAGGCGGGAAAAAAGTTCCAAACGAGTTCGGAGTATTGCCTTTGGAAGCAGATCTAAGCAATCTGTCGGCTCTACGCATTGCACCTGACGGCAATCTTTACTTAGTGTCGTTTGATTACGGGAAGACAAAGGACACAGATCTATATAGCAGCCTGATATATAAACTCGATGACAGCGGCCTGATTCGGAAAATTGGGGGAGGCGGATTAAAAGATCAAACAGATACAGAAGGGATATACGCTCAAAATGCATATCTGGATCGTTTACAATCTGTGGACATAGGTCCGGACGGCACAGTCTATTTTGCAGAGTTTGAGGGTCGCTTAAAAAAAATATCTCCTGACGGCAAAGTATACACAGCGGCCGGATGCGGAGACAGCAGTTCTTGCGGTGAAGAGTACTTTGACTACAAAGATGACGGATATCCGTCTAAGTTAAGCTATCTCGGCCTTGTTGAAAGCCTGGCGTTAGGACAGGACGGTCTTGTATACTTTACCAATTTAACAGAAAGTCGCGTGCGCCGAGTTCAATCGGCATTTCCGTCTGTTTCAAAAGACAATTTGCTTATAGCATCTAAAGACGGAGCAGAACTTTATCTGTTTGATCGAGAAGGACGGCATTTAGAAACGACAGATGCCGTTACCGGTGCCAAGCTGCGTAGTTTTGAATATGACGAAAACCAAATGCTCAAAGCGATAATAGAAAATGACAAGCTAAAGACCGTTGTCGAGAGAGGACAAGACGGAAGTCTCAGCGCCGTCATATCTCCTTTCGGTCTTAGAACAGAGCTTGAAGCTAATGAAGATATGTATATCAGTGCTGTTACAGATCCGGCGGGTCGAAAGCATGAGATGAAATATAACAAAGGAGGTCTATTAACTTCGCTAAAAAAACCGAACGGAGGCATATATACTTTTGAATACAATGACGAAGGAAAGCTGACAGCCGATGCAGATCCGGTTGAGGCCGCTGCGGGAAAGAAAAAACAGCTGTTAAAAGAAGGGGCAGGCGTAAGCTTTACATCAGCTGAAGGAAGAAAAACCTCGTACAGTACCTCAAAAACAAAGGCTGAAACTATAAGGAGCGTAATTTTTCCAGACGGCTTAGAAAATCTCCAAGTTAAGAACAGACACGGAAGGACCGTACTTAACACAAAGGACGGCACGGTATACAAAACAGAAACAGGAGGAGATCCGCGTTGGGGCTATCAAGCGCCGCTGGTGCGAAAAGCGACCACCGAGACGCCGTCTGGATTGACAAAGACCGTAGCCGTAGAACGCACAGTTTTGCCTGATGAGCCGGAAAAACTTTTGGACATAGAAAGCTTTGACGAGAAAATAAGGATAAACAGTAAAATATATCAACGCTCTTATGATACCGAAAAAAAACTTTGGACAATACAAACGCCTGAAGGAAGAAGAACATATGCGAGTCTTGATGATAAATATCGAATTGCAGAAATCATCGAAGACAGTCTTTACCCGACGCGCTATGCCTATCTTGAAGATAACCGACTTGAGAGCATATCGACAGGGGAGGGCGAAGACACGAGAGTCTACACCTTTTCCTATGACCCAAACGGGTATCTAAAAGAAATAACAGATCCGTTAGGAAAAGTAACAAGTTATGTTCGAGACCGAGCGGGACAAGTAATATCAAAGAGCTTTCCCGACGGAAGAGAGATTTCTATAACCTATGACAACAACGGTAACGTTACCGCAATAACGCCGCCGAGCCGACCTGAACACGAATTTTTCTATACTCCGGTAGATCTGACGGAAACCTACAAACCGCCGACACTTACTGACATAGCAAATACCTCAACCAATTACAGTTACAATTTGGACCGTCAAATAACACAAATTAAAAGACCCGACGGAAGGACAATAGATTACCTATATAATTCAGCGGGAAAACTAATCAGTATAAATCTTTCGAACAAAGAAACTATAAACTTTGCCTACAATTCAAACACAGGAAAATTAGAAAGCCTAACCTCACCTGACGGACAAATCATAACCTATACATATGACGGCTTTCTGCCGACGGAAATGTCGATGAAAGGACCGATAACCGGAACGATAAGTCAATCGTATGACAACAACTTTAGAGTAATATCAAGAGCAGTAAACAAAGAAAACGAGGT
>CAYWLQ010000248.1:0-4661 GCA_964458775.1 uncultured Myxococcales bacterium
TGATTAGCGTAACGATTTGATTTTGATACGCTTGTGCAGAGCCGGTGAATTTTGGATAATTCCAAAACTACATTGCTTACTTCCGCTTCCTCATATTCCATTAGAGCTTCATCGAGAATTACTTGAATTAGGTTTGGAGCAAACACAGCGTTTTTCAAAACAATACGCCATCGTTCTGTTTCTAATTCAGCAATGTTTTTAGCGGCTTGGGCCTCAGCATCGCAATCAAGTACAGCGTGATCAGCCAGTTCTTGGAAGTATTTACCCAATGTAGGATCATGTTTCTTGCTATTTATCTGGGATGAGTCACCGTATTTGACTTTGCGTTTTCCGGTGGTTTTTGTAGTGTCTTTTGTAGATAGAATTATCTTCCCGCTTCCACGCTTCATTCTTTCCTCCTTGCGAGCCTTAACTCTTGCTTGCCGTCGTACTTTTTTAAAAGCCCCTTCAGTTAAGCATTGCGGCACCCGAACCTTTTTTCTTAAGGTGAAAATGAAAAAAAATTTGCACATATGAAAAAAAAGAGTAAATGAACGCACCTCAACAACATAAATCCTTAATAAAGTCGGCGAATAGCGACATCCGAGACTTGTTCAGACTTACAAAACCCTATCGAATGAGCTTGTTAATTGCGGCAATTTTGATGGGAATATCAGCCTTGTCTACTGCTGCTTATGCATATCTCGTCGGGCCGTTACTAAAAACTCTATTTTTGAGTTCTAGTACACCGATAACTGTTTTGGAATCGATGAGCTTCATAAGCCGTTTGACCCATGGCTTTGAAAATCTTGAGCCTTTCTATGTCGGTTTGGCGGCAGTAATTGTTGCATTGATAAAGGCATTATCCTTTTTCGGTCACAGCGCTGTATCGGCATATGTAGGGCAACGTCTTCTTCACGATTTGCGATTGAGGTTGTATGACGGTCTTCTTAGAATGAACCCGATTAAGGCCGAAGCAGGTGATGCCGGAAACTGGACGGTACGTTTTACTTTAGATGTTTCTCAAATCGAAGAATCGGTTACTCGCGGCATTGTGGCTTATTTTAGATGCGGAATAGAAACCCTTGCCCTGGCAGGTCTGGCTTTAAGCCTTGATTTTCGTTTGGGACTGCTCGGTTTGGCAGCCTTCCCGCCTATAGCTCTTTTAATATTAAATCTCGGTAAGAGAATTCGTCAGCGTCGCAAAAAAGCAAATGAATCGGCCGGAAGCTTGGGTACTGCTGTAGCGGAAACTTCAATAGGTCTTGCAACGATAAAATCGTTCGGTGCCGAAAACAAAACCAAAAATCGCTTTAAAGTAATTAGCAACGACATATACCGATCAACATTAAAGGCATCGCTGTTAAAGGCAGCAGGGTCTCCGTTGAATGAAATTTTAGGCGCTGCTGCTCTTGCAGGTACCTTGGTATGGGCTGCAAATAGAATTGCTCAAAATGATTTGGCTCCGGAAACTTTTATTTCTTTTTTTTCCGCGCTTTTTTTGCTTTATCAACCGGTAAAAGGACTGGGGCAAGCTCATCATTCGGTTGAGTGGGGTATTGCCGCTCTTTCGAGAATTGCGCCTTTTTTAAAGGACAAGTCTGCTTCATATGCACCGAAGCCTCTCAGAGACGCTGAAACTGTTTCTATTGTTAACGTTGAAACGGGTTATGAACAAGATATCGTTCTGCGAAATATAAACCTAAAAATTCAGCCGGGCGAACGCATTGCAATAATAGGTGCATCAGGTTCCGGAAAAACAACACTTCTTAATCTTTTGCTGGGATTGATTCCGACTAGAAAAGGTGAAATTCTGGTAGGAGACAAGCCTTATAATTCTAATGATGCAGTATTGTTTGCACCGGTACGTCAAGAACCCTTTTTGTTTGATGACACTATTGCCGAGAACATAAAAATAGGCGCTGCTCACTCATCTCTAGATGACCTCGAATCGGCTTGTCGAGCAGCGGGTTTGTGGGATTTTATTTGTTCTGCAGAGAGAGGACTCAATACATCAGTAGGTCCGTTCGGTCATAAGTTATCTGTAGGACAAAGGCAGAGGGTTTGCCTTGCAAGAGCACTTATAAGCAAAGCTCCAATTCTCTTACTGGATGAAGTTACAGCATCAGTAGACGGTGAAACCGAAATGTCCATTATTGACGGATTAAGAGAACAGAAAACGAACCGAACAATAATAGTTGTTACACATCGACTATCGACAGCACAATGGGCTGACAGAGTAATTTTTCTAGAAAACGGCACAGTTGAAGCAGACGGTCCGACAGAACTTTTATTAAGCGAAAACCCAAAAATTGCGGTGCTCTTTGGAAAAGCAAAGTAACTTACCTGTCAACAGGTGACCGAAGAAACAATGCTTCGTTCAGCTTTACAACAGGCAAGGTCGAAAAGGCGGACAAGGTCTATTCTTCGATAATGATACCCTGGGTGAGGTGATTTCCGAAATCGACAATAGTTTTTTCAAGGATAGGCCTGAAATTATCCACCGTAGCCTGCCACCAAGAGGCATTTAGAAGAGGATCTTCTTCTACTGCTTCGGCAATTTGATCTGCCCATCGAGTAACTTTTTCATTCATGGAATCATATTGAAGAGCCGTATCGAGAAGCTCTTGTCCGTAAACGACAAATTGATCCCAGGAGGTTTGGGCAAGCAGGGTTATGAAATTGTCACATCCGGGCGGGACGAGGGATACTGAACCGTACCAAACATAAATGAAATCGCAGGAACTAGGGATCACATTCCAATCAGGCACTGGGCGGTCTCCGTTGTAATGGACAGGATCCATGTAGGGGTCGTATTCCCAAACGGTCTTATCCAAATCCCATGGAATCAAATGAAAAACATTTGAGTTTTCGATATCGTGATACCAATAAAGATTATGAGGCCGATCAATCCAATAAAAGGCGGTAATGCCGTCCCAGTTCTTCAAGGCGCGATCCACTGCCATATATTTGAGCACGTTCTCGAAATCAATGTATTCTTCCATATCGGATAAAAAAGACTCTTTATCGCTCGCGGCAACGGCATTTCCGAAATCGATGAAAGCTGACACATCCGGGGAGTCTTCCAAGGAGTCATTGGATCGAAGTTGTTCTATCAACGAGTTTTCGGAAAGTAAGGCGACCGGCCAAGTTTCTTTGTAAAGATTGCCGTCTCCTCCTTTTTGATAGCGATGGGCGGTAAATCTTCCATCTATGTGCTCAACAGCAAGCATTAATATGGGTTCTTGGTCGTTGATGTAGACCTTGGCATGGACGGTTCGTGCTGTTGTTACACCGAATTCGTTGAATATCGAATAGGCTAGACGCTCTCTAAGTTTGGTTTCATCCGAAGACATGGCATGAAGGTCGAGTCTTTTCAGCCCGAAAAAACGAGCATCTTCATTGTATTCGTTAAACTTGATGCTCATCGAGAGTTTGGCGCAATCTCCGCTTCGGTTGCGGAGACCGCCGTAGTCGTCCCAGCAGTGGTGGAGGGAATAGTCTCCCTTATATCGGATTCCGACAGCTGCGTAGTCTTCTTTTACTGTATCGCCTCGAACTCTAAGAGAAGCTTTGCGATAGGCTTCATCGTTTCCCTCTTCTTCCATTTCTGAATAAAGTGAGGGATCCATGCTGATATGGTATTCGAGAATTGTCTCCTGATTGAACGGGACATCTCCGATTTCTGCCCTTTCAACTTCTGTATAGGAGTCCAATACAGTGTCAGTATCCGTCCATTCCGTCGGCTCGGAGTCTGTATCCGAATCATCAGCAGCAGTGTCCGCCTCGGTATCTGTTTCGTTTTCAACCGCTTCGGACGCAGAGTCATTATTGTGATCGCTTGATGTTTCGTCCGTCGGCGATGAACACAGAACAAGTAAAGGGGAAAGAAGGATGCCTATGAGTCGAGTCAGTTGAAATTTGCAGTTCATCAGTAAATCTCCTTGAGTAGGGTCGGCTTTTGTTTATTTAGTTTCCCTCTCAGAAATAGTCTTTCGGGTCGGGGGCATCGGCATCCTCACTGAGTAACATAGTAAAATCATACATACTCGCTCGTCAACCGACACCCTGACCCTTCAAAAATGGGCATTTTGAGATGGACACTATTTAGGTAAAACAGATACAATCCTTTTCTGTTGTATCCATAAAAACCATAATTGTTTTAATACCATTTCTATTTTTCTCTTAAAACGAAAAAATTCAGCTGATGAGAATTGTGCTTTACAAATACATAGAGACACACATTCGTGTGCGCCCTGAATTAGGCCGGGGTTAGGGCGGACACATAGGTCCGCCCCTACAGACGATGTCTAATTCTGCGACAAGCTATTATTTTTTTGTCCCCTTTTTGGTGGATTTAAATCTCATGAATATGTTGAATATTTGGATAATACAATTTTGGGGTACATGACAATATAGAGGTTAAATAAAAGATGTATATAAAAAGAGGTATGCAACGCCACTATGTTAAAAGTTGTTTGTTGGTTTGCGTCTTGGGATGTGACGGCGACAGCAAGGATTATAAACAAGATTCAGAAAGAAATGATACCGGCAGTATAGGAGATACAGACACCGACGCTGATACAGATACAGATACAGACGCAGACGCAGACGCAGATGCAGACGCAGATGCAGACGCAGACGCAGATGCAGATGTTGACGCAGATGCAGACGCAGACGCA
>CAYWLQ010000249.1:0-4613 GCA_964458775.1 uncultured Myxococcales bacterium
ATATTGCTTACTCCGAGAATAGTGTATGCGCCGGGAAGTTGTTTTTTTACCTCTGTTATGGCGTTCATGGTTTCGATTGCAGCTGTTTTTAGGGTGACATCGCCGGATCCAATGGCAAAGGTAAGCATGTCAAAGAAAATATCTTCATTTCGAAGACCGAATTTAGTAACAGCTAAATCTCTAATTTCTTTAGCAACTTCAAGTTTGCGTTGAAGTGTCATAGCCATACCGTCACGACCTATGGCCAGTGCCACAACCGCAGCTCCGTATTTTTTTGCCAATTTACAGACTTTTTCTAAGGCGGCTCCTCCGTCTTCTAAGTTTATTGAGTTAATAAGAGCCCTTCCCGGATAGTATTTAAGAGCTTCTTCAATTACCGCAGGTATGGTGGAGTCAATTACAAGGGGAGCTTTTACATCTCTGGCTAACCTAGTAACCATTGCTCTTACGTCTTTAAGCTCATCTCGTCCTGCATAGGCCACGCAGAGATCTAAAACGTGTGCGCCGCTTGCCTCTTGGTTCTTGCCTACTTGAACTGCGTTTTCGTAATCATCGGCTAAAAGATATTTTTTAAAGTTTTTAGAGCCGGTAACATTCATTCGTTCTCCCACCATAAGAGGGGGAATCTCTTGGGAGCATGGAACCAAGTCATACAGGCTTGAAAGAGCCGGTTGGAATTTAGGGCTTCTTGGAGCCGGTGACAATCCTGATAGTTTTTTTGTTATTTCATTAATATGTTCCGGCATGGTGCCGCAACATCCGCCTGCAATGGATACGCCGTATTGGGTTACAAATAACTTTACTTTTTCGGCAAACTCATCAGGAGAAAGCGGGTAAACTGTTTTTCCGTCTATTACCTGAGGAATTCCGGCGTTGGGCATTACTGAGATTCTTCCTGAGAAGTTATCGGATAAATACTTGATATGAGGCATCATTTCCGAAGGCCCTGTAGCGCAATTAAGTCCTAAAGAAAATATAGGAAAAGGAGCAAGTGCCGTAACGACCGCCGCCATTGAGGAACCTAAAAGCATCGTTCCTGTGCTTTCCATGGTAACCGAAACCATTACCTGTGTATCGGCTCCTTGTTTTTCAATAGCATCAAAAGCTGCTCGTAAAGCGGTTTTTACTTGAAGCAAATCTTGGCAAGTTTCGATAATGAGCAGATCAACACCGCCTTTTATCAAAGCTGAGGATTGTTCAAGATAGGCTGCATACAGATCATCCACTGAAATATGACCGAGAGTCGGAAGTTTTGTAGTGGGTCCCATTGAGCCGGCAATGTATCGGTTTTCAAATCCTTCAATTGCTGACTTTGCATTGGCTGCTGCTGCAAGATTTATTTCTTCAACCCTATCTTGAAGACCGTATTCAGCCAAAACAATACTATTTGCACCGAACGTATTGGTTTCGATAACAGTAGCACCGGCTTCCAAAAATCTGCGATGTAATCCTATAACCGTATCTTTCGCAGTAAGATTGATATATTCGGTGCATCCTTCGTACTCTCCCCAAACTTCTTTGGAAAGATCCAGTTTTTGTATTTGCGCTCCGTATGCACCGTCGAAAATAATTAGTTCCAATTGCTCAATACCCACGATGTTACCCTCCGAATGTGAGTGCTTTGAACTAAAGACACCCACCGATGTGAACGGCTCTTATATATCAATCATTAATAAAAATCACTAACAGACAACAGGAAGAAATATGGTAACTTCTCAAAAACTGCTAAGAAAAACAAAAAAGAGCAGAGAAAAGAGCAGACACAAAAGGATTTTCCCTTAAATTGGTACACTCTGCAGAACAACGCAAACCCAAATTTGTCTTTTCTTTGCAAGGAACAGTTCTGTTTGTGACATTGTGTAATGGTTGGAATTACAGCATGAATTACATTTTGCTGTTTGTTTTTAAAAATATACGCCGAAGTTTTTGGTTTTATGGCAAAGTTGTATTTGGAATGGGAAACATTCAAGCATGAAAATGCGGGAGTAAGAAAGTGACCATGTATAAACAAATAGTTATTATGTTAAGAGCATTTATAATTTTAAATTCCGGCATATTGGTGTTGTACGGATGCGAAAATGCCCAAATAAATACATGGATAACAAATGATCCGGATGATCGGAATAATGTACAGAACACGGATGACTCGGAAGATAACAATAACTCTGACAATATTAAACCTAATGAAGATGATTCAGAGAGCAACACAAAAACCACAGATGATTTGGATCCAGATGACTCTACAAACGACAATACCGACACCGCAACTGATGAATCAGGCGACACTCAAGATACTTCAGATGATAATGATTCAGACGGTAAAGACTCTATTGGGGATTCAGATATAGAACAACATACCGATCCATTCGGTGATACAGAAAGTTCTTTTGATACAGATACTTTAAAAGATTCTGAAATCAGCGATGAAGACTCAGACGTTACATTTGATACCGGCTTGACCGATACTGACAAAGACAAAGACACTGATACTGAAAATAAAAAGCCTGTTAATTGCGGAGACGGAATTTTAACTGCAGATGAAGCCTGTGATGATGCAAATAATGATGACGGTGACGGATGTTCTGCGGATTGCTTAACTGTTACGGACGGATACTCATGCAATCCGCCGGGAAGACCCTGTCAAAAAATAGCTCGATGTGGGGACGGTGCTGTATCATTTCCGGAACTATGTGACGACAATAACACCGAATCCGGAGACGGATGCTCTTCTGTTTGTAAAATTGAGATTGGATACAAATGCGATGGAAGTCCCAGTGAGTGCACTCCCACACTCTGCGGTGACGGAAAAATAGAGGGGGCTGAAGCCTGTGATGATGGAAACATATTTCCCTATGACGGTTGTGATTTCTTTTGTCAGACCGAACCGGATTGTTCGGCAGGTCGTTGTGTATCCGAGTGCGGTGACGGTCTTGTAATTGATGAAGAATGCGACGACGGTAATACTGTTGACGGAGACGGTTGCTCATCTGTTTGTAACGTTGAAGACGGATATGTGTGTACGCAAGATGAAGCTTGTCTGCAAATAAACGGTGAGTGCGTGTTGGACATCAAAGCTGTATTCAGGGATTTCAGTTCGTACGCAGATTCGCTTGGAGATTTTTCCGGAGGCGGAAATATGATAGAAGGTCTGGTTGAAAGATTTTTGGACAACGACGGCAAACCTGCGGCGGTTTCGGATGTTAACTCAATAAGTTCAGGAACGATTGCTTCTCCGGAATCCTTTGCTCGTTGGTATAGAAATTCACCGACTATTGAAGCCAAGGTCGGAAGCATTCTTTTGTTTGATAACGGAAGGGGAGGGTATGTAAACCGTTGGGGTAAAGAAGGTGAACAATGGTGTGTAAACGATACCTGTTATGACGGAAGTCCTGTTTTCTTTCCGGTAGATGATTTATCTGAAGGTGCTGATTTTGTTGAAGCAACAATACCTCCGGAGTACGGCGGAAACTGGCAGCTCGAAAGCGATTTTGTGCCCGACGCTTCTAAACATAATTTTGGCTATACCACAGAAGTTAAATATTGGTTTTTGTATGATGAAACACAAACGGCAACTTTGGAGTTCTTAGGCGATGATGATCTGTGGGTATTTGTAAACGGGCGTTTGGCTTTGGATTTGGGAAATCCGCATACGCCGTTAGAAGGCAACGTTACAGTAAATGCAGCTTCAGCTAATACATATAACCTGGCTAACGGAGGAGTATATGCAATTCAGGTCTTCCACGCAGAGCGAAATCCGACAGGTTCATCGTTTAAGTTGACCCTCTCCGGTTTTAATGCATCAAGAAGTCTGTGTCTGTCTGTGTGCGGAGACGGAATCGTAGGTTTGGGTGAAGAATGTGATGACGGAATAAACGACGGAGGCTACGGCGAATGCTATCCGGGATGCGTGTTGGGAGAATATTGCGGCGACAGGATAGTTCAAGAAAACGAAGATTGTGACGACGGCAACACCCTGGACGGTGATGACTGTCCCTCGTCTTGTAGGAATGTAATAATATTGTAGCAAAATAGACAATAGTATATGGGGGAGGAAAAAATTGGTACAGCCGATGGGATTCGAACCTATGACCTCCTGATCCACAGTTGGGACAAGAAAAAATCAGCAATATCCTATGGTTGTCTAGTGTAACGAAAACAAGCAGTTACAAAAAGGCAATTTTAAACGATTTATCAGGAATAACCTATTTTATCAAAAAAATGGGTTCCAAAATGGGTTCAAAAGTCTGAAAATGGGTTCCCCAAATAGATATTATTTTGTGTGAATATAGACAATCGCAGAATCTTCTTTAGGTTTACTTAAGGAGAAACCGCATCTCTCCATATCCGCAGATAAATCTTTTGCGCAAAAATGAATATATACCGCATGAACTAAACTTGGGTCTTTATGTCCTAACATTTTACTCAAAACAATATCCGAACCTCCTGATTGGAGATAAATAGTCGAGAAGGTGTGCCGCGTCAAATGACCGAACCGTCTTAAACCTGGTCTCAATACCTCGGCTTTCATTGCAGTTCTTTTTACGAACGCCGCCCAATGTCCGGTTTCGGACCTCATTGCTCCTGTGGGTGTCGGGAATACAAAATCATTATTT
>CAYWLQ010000250.1:0-4609 GCA_964458775.1 uncultured Myxococcales bacterium
ATACAATATTTAGACTCGGTTTTAAGCGCCGGTCTTCCGGGACTCGGAATAAGATACTGCTGTGTATGTTTGTTTGTAGGCAACGCCGAATTTAGAGAGGCTGTTGTTGCAGCACTATACAGTCCTGATCTGCCGCCGCCGGTTGAATCGCCTTTAACTCCGGAACAGTTATGGTTGGCGGCTCCCGGTTCCATACCTCCTGAGGCAAGTGCAGTTACTCCTAGAACCACGGTGTTCCCTGCATCGGAATTGGTGCACCCCAGACTTCACAACTCAATTGCAGATACATTAGATCTTTCTGTTTACCCTCTTGTATATGCGCATGAAACACTGGGTTATGTGGTCTTTGATGCGCCGCCGGATGCGCATCGATCCTGGTTACTGGAAGGATTGGCCGGAAGCCTGAGCAGCGCTGTTTACGCAACCAAACGCAATGCTGAGTTGAGAGAAGCCCGGGATAAAGCCGAAAGAGCTAATGCAGCTAAAAGCGAGTTTGTGGCCATGATTACTCATGAGGTTCGCACGCCGTTAACTGCCGTTATCGGACATTTAGATTTGTGTCTGCAAACTGAACTGTCTGAAGTGCAGTCTCGACACGTAAAACAATCTCTGGCTTCCTCCAATGCTTTGCTCGGCATTGTAAACGACATTCTAGATTTTTCAAAAATCGAAGCTCAAAAAATTGAACTTGAATCCATACCGTTTGCCTTGGACGAGGTGCTGGATCAGGCTATGGGAGCATGTATACAAACAGCAGTGAGAAAAGGTCTGCGTTTGATAGTCGATGCCGAGCCGAGTATTCCCCACTGGATCAAGGGTGACCCTCTGCGACTTAATCAGGTTCTTCTGAATCTGATGAGCAATGCTGTTAAGTTTTCATCCAACGGAGATGTTCTCCTAAATGTATACCGGCTACCGACAGATTCTATAGTTGATGTACCGCTAAAGTTTGTCGTCGAAGACAAAGGAATAGGTATGAAGCCGGAGGTTATAGATCGTATTTTCGAACCTTTTACTCAGGGCGACGGTTCTATGACACGCAAATATGGCGGGACGGGGCTCGGTCTCACAATCAGTCAGCAACTGGTGCGTTTGATGAACGGAAATATTTCTGTGACTAGTCAGCCAGGAGAGGGAAGTCGATTTGAGTTTACAGCCTGTTTTAAGCGTTGTGAATATCCGATAGAAGATTTGGTTCAGGGAAAAGGAAAACATGTTCTACTTGCAACCTCAAGTAAGGCATTAAAACAATCCTTGAAAAATTTATTACTCAGCTACGAATTTGGGGTTACATGTGTTTCGACTGAAACCGACTGTCTTGATAAACTAAAAAAATCGGGAGTGGCAGAGGTAAATTTCGATTTGCTAATATGGGATGATAATCTCACTGTATTAAATATTCTAGCATCAATTCATCGTATTACTCCTCTGTTGATCGCATCGAGAACCAAAGTATTGGTGTTGAGCGAGTCAGTGGATGAAGTTACTAAAAATGAAAAAGCGCAAATTCCCAACCTCTCAGCCGTAATACGCAAACCTTTTCAAAGGAGACACTTATCTCAGGTTATTGCCCATGCGTTGTCAAGACCACATTCTTGTGATGCAGGCAATCCCTTAAATGAATCATTATGTCGTTTGCCCCCTAACACTTGTATACTGGCGGTTCAGGATAACCCTGTTTCTTGTGATGTTATTTATGAGATGTTGATAAACACAGGTGCCAAAGTTAAAATGGCAACCACAGGCAATCTTGCAGTTGAATGTGTTAAAAAAGAAGTTTTTGACATAATAATAATGGATCTATGTCTTCCGGATATAGACGGTTTTGAGGTGACAAAACGTATTAGAGCTTTGCAAAACGGGGAAAAGGTTCCTATCTTGGCGCTTTCCGCAAGCACTCTAAGAGATAGCCTTTCAAAATGTCTTGCATCCGGTATGAACGATTTTATTGAAGCACCGGTAGATTCTCAAACTCTTATTCAAACCATATCTAGATGGATTGGGGACAGGTTCTTGCAAAAAAGATCGGACAATAGTTTTCAAAATTTATGTAAACCGTATCTGTCAAATGAGTGTGCATCAAGTATTTCCGAGGAACTTATAGATCTAGATATTTCACAGGCCTTGAGTCGTTTGGACGGTAATCAAAAACTTTATAATAAAATATTAAAACGTTTTGTCGAATCTGCTGAAACAGAACTGTTGGAACTACATAAGGCTTTTGATGTTCTGGATTTGCAGAGAGCTGGGTTAATATCTCACACCTTATCTTCAACTGCCGGAAATATCGGTGCGACAAAGTTATACGAGGCAACTCGATCTTTTGAAATCGGAGTAAAAAAAGAAGAACCGTTTGTCTTTTTGGATCAGTATCTTAACAGCATTGATTGCGCAGTTAAGCAAACACTGTGTATCGCAGCCAAATATTTAACAACAGAAAATATAGATGATTCGATACAAATACAAGCTGCCAATCCCGATTGGAACACAGCAGCAGAGCGACTGAGACAATATATCGACTCTCATGATTCTGCCGCTTTGGATTATTTGCAACAACTTCAAGAAGCACTTGGACCGAACATTTCTTCAGGAAAAACCTTTCAAAGGCTATCTGTTGAGGTTTCATCCTATGATTTTGAAAAGGCACGATTCTATCTCGATTCTTTGGTAGAAGAACTCAAAAATACAAAACAAGCATCTGATGGTGATTAGACAGGCTATCTTATGACAACAAATCTTCCAATTGTATTGATTGTCGACGATTCGCCGGAAAGCATTGATGTGCTTCGCGAAGTTTTAACTCCGGAATATCGAGTTTTTGTTGCCATTAACGGTGCAAAAGCTATCGAAATCGCTCCAAATGTAAAACCTGATATTATCTTGCTGGATGTAATGATGCCGGAAATAGACGGCTATGAAACCTGCAAAAGACTTAAAGCTCTTCGAGAAACAGCCGATGTTCCCATTATTTTTGTAACAACTCTCAACGAAACCGACAGTCAACTTAAAGGACTTGAGTTGGGAGCAGTAGACTATATTACCAAACCATATGCTGCTTCTCTTGTAAGAAGTCGTGTGCGTACCCAAGTGTCTTTATATAGACATCGCACTAAATTGCAAGAGATGGTGAAACAGCAAACAGCAGAGCTGCTGGATACAAGATTGGAGATAATTAGAAGGCTCGGGCGTGCAGCAGAATATCGCGACAATGAAACCGGCATGCATATTATGCGTATGAGCCACATTACACACATGCTGGCGCTGGCCCACGGCATGCATCATGATGACGCTGAGGTTCTATTTCAGGCATCGCCGATGCATGATGTCGGAAAAATAGGAATTCCTGATCATATCCTTACCAAGCCGGGCAAGTTAGATGATGAAGAGTGGGAAATAATAAAGAGACACACTATTATCGGCGCAGAAATCATAGGTCAACATTCATCCAAACTTATGACTCTAGCCTATATTGTAGCACTTAGACATCACGAAAGATGGGACGGCTTGGGCTATCCTGACGGACTAAAAGGAGAGGAAATACCGTTGGAGGCGCGTATTACCTCGCTTGCAGATGTATTTGATGCGCTTTTGTCAGTTAGACCATACAAACCTGCATGGTCTGTAGAGAATGCAATAAAATATATATGCGAAAGCAGCGGCTCACACTTTGATCCCAATTTGGTTAAAGACTTTGTACGCATTCTGCCTGATTGTCTTGCGGTTAGAGAGCAGTATAAAGATGAATAGTTTATTTATGCTGCGTCTAGTGCCAAGAATCTTCTGATTTTGCGCAGGGCTTGTTCTTGAAGCTGTCTTATTCGCTCTCTGGAGAGATTGTAGTAATCGCCGATTTCTTTGAGGGTCATTTCTTCGCCGCTGTCAATTCCGTAACGCCAAATTATTATTTTTTGTTCCATGGGCGTCAGCATTGCAAGGACTTCTTTCATGTCTTTGTTCCAACTATTTAACATGGTTGTTTCAAAGGGACTCTTGCCTTCATCATCAGCTAAAAGGTCTACATATCTTCGATCATCAGAATCGGAAACTTCGCGATCCAGAGAACAGACCGGAACCATCGGATGACGTTGTACGCGTGCCAGTTTTCGTCGATCAATGCCGGTTTCTTCTGCCAGCTCTTCTTCCGTCGGAGCTCGTCCAAGTTTAAGACCGAACGTTTCGGCTGCTTTTGCTAACCTATGCTGGGTATCAAGAGCGTGAACCGGAACACGAACTGCATTTCCCTTGTCTGCCAAGGCACGGCCGATGGCGTGACGAATCCACCAAGAGGCGTAAGTGCTAAATCGAAATCCTCTTCGATAGTCAAAACGTTCAACAGCTTTAATTAGTCCCAGATTTCCTTCTTGAATAAGGTCGATCAACGGCATTTGGCCTCGATCATATCTTCTCGCAATGGCTACCACCAGTCTAAGATTCGATTGAATAAACTTATGTTTGGCCTCTTCTATTTTGCGGGAAAATCGACAAAATTCTTGAAGATGTTCATACGTCTTACTGTTTTTTGCAACGGATAGTTCCTTAAGTTTATTGGATATCAAACGTTCAGATGATGTAATCAATACTCTTTTGGCGTCCAACTCATATAAAGCGT
>CAYWLQ010000251.1:0-4584 GCA_964458775.1 uncultured Myxococcales bacterium
CTAACCGAAGTAAATACTGCGTTCAGCACTCCCACGGATGTCCCTGAGGCGGAGGAAACCGGCATTGATAGCACAAAGCCGCCAATGAGACAGATACCTAGAAAAGAAAAAAACAACAAGCGATAGGGTTCTGCAAAAAGATCTTCCAGCCAGCTTGAGGAACGGTTGAGAGGAGATTGTTTTACTGATCGCAAAGAAAATAGACCGAATATAGAAATTGCTGTCAGCCAAGTAACTGAAACTGCGGGCATATTTCTTGTTAATACTGCCGCCATAATACATAAAAAAACTATGAATACAGTTCCCAGACGAGGAATTCTTGAAACTGCTGATAGGTCTTTACGAAGAGTTTTTGAAATGAACCCTATAATAATTAAATTTGCAACCCAAAAGCTGATGAGACAATCCGGCTTTTTTATAATCCCCAGACCTATATGAAATATCCAAACAACTATACCGGCAACACAAGCTGAGCGTATTTCCAAAACAGTCGGACTAAAATCCATTCTGTTATTCCATAGTCGTTCAATACTTTTTGAATACCATAACCATGAAGTAGTAACTAAAAAGACAAGCCCTACACCGAACACAGTCATAGGGTTAAATCCGGATACGCCAAGTGAAATTATGCCCACCAAAGCAAAAGATACGGTAAACACAGCTCTGCTCATAACAGGTAAAATATAAACAGCAAAGGATCCGGCAACAACCAATGATGACAATACTGTAGCGACTATTCTTACAGAAAATCCTACAAAACCTTCTTCGATAGAAAAAGGAAAAGAATGTGACAGCAAAGGATATATCAGAGTTCCCAAAACAGAAAAAAAGCCTCGTATGACATATGCTGTTATGTAACGAGAAGTTAGTCGGGGCATTCTTTTTTATAACCCATTTCAAATTTCAAAGAACTAATTAAATTGCATAAAAACACGCTGAAGTTAAAGGAGGAGTTTATGACCTTTACCTCAAAATTAGCCCCACAATGAATCTCAATTACCAGCTATTTTTTAGAAATTACAAACAGAATGGTCTATCTTTTGTAAACACATGTCATTCCCGCGAATGCGAAAATACATATCTGTTTCATCTATTTTTCCTGTCAATCTTTACTTGAAAAGCATCTTTGCCTTTGTGTTTTCCGACGTTTACAAAGCGAAGCACTGTAAGGCCCAGTTGGACATTACGTCCGTCCGGTTTTCTAAGGGTTATATGATCATCATCTATTCTGCTTACCGTACACTCTCCAAATTGATTATGAAAAACAAAATCCCCTCTTTTGGGTCTAACATCAGAATCGTCGTCATATAAGGCGGATGATTCTTCAACTTGTTTGGATTCGAGCACTGCTTTTGCCCAACGATTGTCCAATACAGTATCTTGCTTATTTGTTTTCTGTTCAGAAGGTGCAGAAACAGGTTTTGAAGGCGAATAGACAGACTGAAGTTTCTCTTGTTTCCCAAATGAATTTAAGTCTGTCGAAGGTAACGGAGGCGATGAAGGTCTCATTTCTCTTGTAGGATATTCTTTCTCCACAGGAGGAGCAGCGGGGCGAGTAACATTGGTAGATTCCAGCGGTACCAAAGGACAAAACGTTATTTCTGCAAATAACACACCGGCTTCTGAAAGCTTTCCTCCCAAAATTTGAATTCCGTTGTCAGTTTGTCTGGCAAGAGTGCAAACAAATTCACTAAGCGTTACAGCACCTGCAACTCTAATTCTACCTTTGAGATCAATAAGTTGAAATGGTCCTTCAAATCTTCTGACAGAAGAATCATCATCATCTACAACCAAATCTACCCACTCTAATTCACCAAAACCGAATACATCACAAAAAGATAAAGACAAACGCTCTGCGGTTTGCTCCAAAACTCGCAATGCTGCCGATTCACCCTCAATTCTTATTCCGAAATTTTTGTAGTCATTCATGAAAGGATAGATATCTTGTCATTTTTCGATAGTCAAAGAAGAATTAAAAAAAAGTCGTCCTAGTTATGCAGTTTTGTTTTTTATTAAAATTTTTTTAAACATATAAAAGATTTCCCGATTCTGCCGCTACTATCTAATAGAAGGATGAAACATGACCGACTCCAAAATAACTGTTTTTGAAAATGAATTGGCAGTGATCTGGTGCTATCCTGACAACAAAATCATTCATCATCAGTTTCATAAGTCTTTTTTTGATGAAGATTTTCGTCAGATACTATCCGTAGGTGCAGATGCTTTTGAAACCTACAAGTGCACAAAATGGTTGTCTGATGACAGAAATTTTGGAGCAATTCTTCCTGAGAACAAAAAATGGGGTGACGAATATTGGCGTCCTCGAATGATTAAGTCCGGATGGAAATATTGGGCAATGGTTCTTCCTCAAAAAACGACCGGAAAAATGAACATTGCAAGAATGGTTGAGGAATATGAACAACTAGGTATAACTGCCTCATATCATGATGATCCAAAATCTGCCATGACCTGGTTGTTAGAACAAAAATAAATTTCTGTCATACATCAAGTCACACAATTTGCTGCATTTTTAGACGAAAACTAATTATTTGCAGTCTTAATCAATTTTTTTCTTTTTCGTGACCGAACTATGACAAACCGAAAGTAACCTAATTTTCATTATCGTGGGGATTGCAACATTTCCCCCACGCTGGAAAAGGTAATAACAACAAATGTCAAATGCTGTAACTGCTCAATTGAAAAAGAAAATTCTTCTGACCGGTGTTTTCGGACCGTTCGGTGTCGACGATTCTTACGGACGAAAAGAAAATATAATGGAGCTGTTTCATAATCAGGTAACCAAAATTCAAAAAGATGCATCTTTCAGGTTTCACCACCGCTCCTTTGGATTATATTTTATTGCATCAAATATTGACGCTGAGACTACCGTTTTGGATTTTCCCTCAATGGCACGTTTTATTAAAGAAATAAAAAAAGGCTATGATGCGATAGGCATTTCTTTTATCGCTCCAAACTTTATCAAAGCGCGCAAAATGGCTGAGCTGATTCGCAAACATGCACCCAATGCCGAAATTATTTTGGGCGGTCACGGTGCAGCAATTGAAAATATAGAATCTCTCATTGAGTGCGATCATGTAGTAAAAGGCGAAGGTATTCGTTGGATGCGAAAATATATCGGCCAAAAGCAGGATGCTCCGTTTGTGCATCCTGCTTTGCCTTCAACTGAGCGACAGACCATTTTTGGTGTACCTGTTCCCGGGCCTACTGCTTCACTGTTGGTTCCCGGAGTCGGATGCGTAAACGGTTGCAGCTTTTGCAGCACATCACACTTCTTTGGGCGTACCTACACATCCTTTATTGATACAGGAAAAAGGCTTTTTGAAACAGCCAAGTCCATTGCCGATACCAGAGGAACCGATACATTCTTTATCATGGACGAAAACTTTCTAAAAAACAAAGAACGAGCCATGGACCTAATTAAAGAAATGGAAAAAGCAAATCGATTCTTCCAATTTCATATTTTTTCGTCCGCCGAAGTTATTACCTCTTTTGGAATTGATAATTTGGTTAGGCTGGGAGCGCAGTTTGTTTGGATCGGTTTTGAATCTCAAACCGACAAGAAACGCTTTGCCAAAAATGAGGGTATCGATGCCAAGAAACTAGTGGCAGATATGAGAAGCAGAGGCATTTCGGTTTTGGCCTCAGGCATTATGTGTATGGAGCATCACAACCACGACAATATTAAAATAGATAGAGATTTTATGGTGGGTCTTGATGCAGATATGGTGCAGTTTATGTTGTTAACACCGCTGCCGGTTACCGGGCTTTATAAAGAGCACAAAGAGAGAGGTCTTCTTAGGGACGATGTTGCATGGGAAGACGTACACGGTCAAAAGCTGCTTAACTACAAACACCCTGTTTTTAAAGGTGAAGAGCCCGAGCAACTTCTAAACTTAGCATTTCGCCAGGACTACGAAACCAACGGAAGCTCAATTTTTAGAGTAATTGACACTGCCTTTAGAGGATATAAATCTTTCCTAAAGATTGACAATCTAGATCATTGTTTGCAAAAGCGCAAACAACAGTTAAAAAATCGGGTTGCGGAATACAGTCTGCTGCTGCCGGTAATTGCTAAATATGCAGTGAACAACAAAGAACGACTAAGAGCGCTTACCCTGCTCAAAGAAATTGATACTCTTTTCGGCGCTCCGTCTATTAAAACCAGGCTTACCCGTACAGCAGCCATGGGTCTGGCCGGTGTATGGAGAATGCGAACAGCGCTTATGGGAGATATGATACAGCCTTCCACAATCGTAACTAAGTTTAACGGAGATACAAAAGATCTATCAAAGAGCCCTGTACCCCTCGTTCGTTTGGATTCACGTATTATCGAAGAAATAACTTCCATCCGTCAGGTAGCCGCCGCCGTAGCCGTTCAAGAATAAGCCCAATCAACTCTTTTTTTTCAGCCAATAATTCGACATGAAAACAAATTGACAGTTCTGACTGTCACTGATAATAAAGCAACACTTTTTGCGACTCTATTTGCAAAATGTTCTTTGGGGATATAGCTCAGCTGGGAGAGCGCATGACTGGCAGTCATGAGGTCAGGGGTTCGATCCC
>CAYWLQ010000252.1:0-4558 GCA_964458775.1 uncultured Myxococcales bacterium
CGGATATCGACACGGATACAGATACCGACACGGATACAGATACCGACACGGATACCGATACCGACACGGATACAGATACCGACACGGATACAGGTACCGACACAGATACAGTAGAAGACATTGACTTGGTGTTGATTACCGAAATAAATGTAGGTGATCCTGACTATATGGAAATAGCTAACTTTGGTACAACTGATGTAGACCTAACTGATTGGAGATTTACATGGTATGGGCTAAGTTCTGCTAACGGAAGTCCTGTGGAAGGAGTATATATAATTCCTCAACTAATTCTTCCTCCCGGAGCTCATGCTTTGTTTAGGGATGACTATTGGGGAGGGGAAATTATTATTGACGGATACAGTATTACGTTTCCGGGTAATATTAGATGGGGGGCAAATGATCCGGGAGCTGCACTGTTTGAAGACGCAGACGGCAATGCCGTTGATTTTATCAGATGGGGTGGTAGTACAATTGTGCCTCCGGAGTCTATTGCTTGGAGAGATTATCCTGAACCGATTTATCCGGGGCAATCTATGCTAAACGGTATTAGCAGGATATCACATTATGATAGTGACAACGCATCCGATTTCTGTATTGCTCCATTAACACCGTTGCTTGAAAACGCTGATTGTATTTGATTTCTATTCTATTGATTGCATTACTGCTTAGAAAGAACGAGTATAATCTATATTTTGTGAGAGCCAAATTATGAAAAACCAAAAAATACCTAACAACAATCGAACATCCAAGGTAAATCGTATTGTTCTGTATACTGCTATTGTCATGGTCGGTGCGGTTTCAGGATTTGGGGCTTCTCCTGCTCCGACCGAGTCTAAAGATGCAAAAAAAGAAACTATAGAAAAAGTTGCAAAAGCCTTCAAGCAAATTGCTGAGGATGCAACAGGTAATACCAAGGAAGAGAAAAAAATTTTAGAATCTCCTACTGATACTGAATCAAAAAAAAATAATGAAACTGATCAAAATGCAGAACAGTCAAAAAACAAGGATGTCATTATCAGCAATGAGGTTGCATCAGAAATTGACAAAAAAGTCGAGCCGCATAAGTCCTTTGCTCCGTCAGCAGAGCCTGATGACATATCAGATGGAAAACTTCCCGCGTATCGTATTCTTCCACAACCTGATAGATCAGGCGGTGCCGGCAAGAAAGTTTTGATAATTGAAGTTCATGATGTAATAGACATGGGTATCTCTGCGCATATAGAACGATCCATTAATACTCACAAAGATGCTGCAGCTGTTATTTTGGATATCAACACTCCCGGAGGACGTGTTGACGCTGCCACCAAGATTCGTGATGCATTGATCAATGCGCCAAAAACCATGCGAACAGTAGCATTTGTGCATCCTCGGGCTATTTCGGCTGGTGCTTTCATAGCATTTGCATGTGACCTTATCATATTTGCAGAAGGCGGAACGATGGGAGCGGCTACACCGATAAGCATTGGAGGAGGAGGAGAGGCTGTTCCGGTAGAAGAAAAAATGGTTTCATATTTTAGAACCGAAATGGCTGCTACGGCAAGAGCTAAGGGAAGAAGAGGTGATATCGCCGAAGCAATGGTGGACGCAGAAATCGAGATCAAAGATGTAACTCCAGCCGGAAAGCTGCTAACTTTGGATACAGCCGGAGCACTTCGTCTTGGAATTGCAGATGCTAAGGCGGATTCTTTGGAGCAGGTCATGGAAATACTGGCGTTGGGGGCAGCCGATGTTGACAAAACAACAATGAATTGGGCTGAAAAGGTTGCGAGAATACTTACTGATCCTATGTTATCAAGCATTCTTATGTCTATCGGTATGTTGGGAATTCTTATTGAATTATATCAACCGGGTTTTGGACTTCCGGGTATTGTTGGCATTGCCAGTTTGTTGATCTTTTTTGCAGGTCATTTAGTGGTCAATTTAGCCGGATGGGAGGAGGCGATATTGTTCCTCATTGGAATTGTCCTTCTGATTGTAGAGATCTTTGTTATCCCTGGATTTGGCGTAATTGGAATAGCCGGCATTCTTGCTATTGTTACAAGTCTTGTTCTTTCGATGAATTCCCTTCCTTTGGATGTGTCCTTTAGTACCGGAAATCTAACATCCTCCGTTCTTAGGGTTACGGTATCTATGATAGCCTCAATTGTTTTGCTGTTTGTTGCGATGGCGTTGCTGCCAAAAACCGCAGTAAAGAGCAGACTTGTCTTGGATACAGTAATAGATGCTAGGGCTGACGGAGGGAGAGAGGGCGAAATAATAAAGAGTATTCTTTCTTCAGGAATGCTAGGTCAGGCCGACAGCTTTCTCAGACCGTCCGGTATCGCAAAATTCGGAGATAATAGGGTTGACGTAACCTCCGAAGGCGATTTTATAGAGAAAGGTGAGACTGTGGTAATAGTGCGAGTTCAGGGTAATCATGTAGTGGTAAAGAAAGCCTAAACATTATTCGATACCCTTCTTATTTCTACTCTCAAAACATAAGTCGAGAATGTAAATTGTGTTATGATGTTGGAATGATCCGCTTGGGAATGGTCCTCTTGGGCGGTGACAGAGAGTTTGGATAGGGAGCTTCTGCTGAGGTTTATTCCTGTATTAATCTGGTTTCGAAGGAAATTATATAAGTAACCTTAACAGGCTTGCCGTCGCCGGGAGTAGGAAATTTCCAACGTAGAAATGCTTCCTTAATGCATTGCTCCACTTTTGATGAATTCAAGGTGGATTTGATTGTTACTTCGCTTTGAACTGTTCCGTTAACTGAGACGAAAAAATTCACAGCAACTTCTCCTGGCTTTAAATTTTCTTGTTGTCTATACTCATGTTGATAACAAAAATCTACTTCGTTTATATTGCGATGCACTATACGTTTTACACTCAACTCATTGAGAGCTCCGCTGATCTCAACAGAGGAGGTTCTTGTTTGAACGGTCTCGGCTATCCTTAGCGGTAACAAATTCTTACAATCGTCATTGTTGAACAGTCCCGTTGGTAACGGATTGTTCATGGCACCCATGAACAAGATTGTTTTAGTGCGATTGTCTTTGATAATGAAGATAAAGGGATGGTTTACTATGAATTGATTAGGGCGGCCGCCGCCGTAACCTCCCACCGCTGTAACCGCTGCAGCCTCAGTTCCATGTTCGTCTACATTTATTAAGGCATTGTGAAGAACAGTTCCTATGTGTATGTTTTCAGCAAGTCGTTGAAAATCCGCCAGAAGGGGATTAAAGGCTCTTTTTATACCCAGCGACTGAAGTTCATTCGAAATGTTTTTTTTGTAATTAATATCAAACTTTGGAAGAAAAACTTCCATTTGAACTGTTTTTGTTGAGGAGACAAGCTCATAAAGCATTGTTCCGGACAATTTTTGCTCCAGTTTTTTAAGGCCGCCTATTTGCTTGGGAAGTATAATTCCTAATGATAGCTTTTTATCTTTATACGGTAGTTCGACATAGTAAGCATCTTCAGTTTGAGCGTATTGAACATGCATTAGGTCAGAAATCATTGTCGGAACTTCTAATGTTCCTTTATCCGGAACACAGAATGGCGTGCTTTTTGTTTTATTAGTTTTAAAAGGTTTCTCCCACTTACCATTAAAATATATAGCGTTCACAAGTACGAAAACCATTTGGGGATTGATGTCCTGTGGAGATAGAAAATTGGGTATTTTACCTTTTGTTTTGTCATCAATCCACGAATTGATTTGCTTGTAGGTTTCGGTAGGATTTTTGGCGAAATCAGTAAATATAAGATCGGCATCGTAAAAATCTCTACCGGCAGTAATGAAAGACTTTTTTACAGAAAGCTCTAACTGAAGCCACAAACTGTTTGCAACGTTGAAATCTACATTGCTGTTTTTAGCTTCTTCCAAAATATTATTTTTGATTGATTTGAGAACGCTATGGAGCAATTCTTCTTTCTGTGTAAACCTAAGTGCCTCTCTTATTTCGTTTAGCGTTTCTCCTTGGGTGCCTAGAGATTGCCAAGCGAGAGCTGTGGTAATACTAAAAGGGGAGAATACAAGATTTGAGGATTTAGAATGAAGTAGTTTGTACAGTGAAACAGCAAAGTCACTGTTGTTACGAACAAAGATTTCCTCTTCTGAACGAGGGGGATGATTCGGCTCGCTGAGTTGCTGAACATTTTGTGAGCTATCCAAAGATTTTGTTTTGCAACCGCAAAAAATCAACACAAACATAACGGCAGTGCGAACACACAACATCTTTATTATCATAAAAAGTAAATCCGGTTGTCCTAAGTTAATTTCATTTGTAGCAGTCAATTAAAAAGCGCCTCTTTGTTAAAAAAATTTTTTTTGATGAACGATTTACGAATTATATATTCTGAATATTCAACAAAGCAAGTTTGGAAAGAAACTCATTGTAATAAAAAGAGAAATTTGTTTAACAAAGTTTTAAGACAGCTTTTCACCATAAGGTTGTGTTGATTCTGTCTACAAGAGCCTTTGAGAATCAGAAGGTTAGTTTTAAGTATTCTTGGATTCCATAGTCGCCCGACGATGGAGTGTTGATAGTCTTGACTGTAGCTTTGCTATATCTTC
>CAYWLQ010000253.1:0-4551 GCA_964458775.1 uncultured Myxococcales bacterium
TCGCGCACGCGGAATAAAACGATATTTTACTTAAGAGGGCAAGCTATTATTGAAAGAATGAGTTTCAGAACTATTTACCGCAGGAACCTTGGGGAGCTGAAGCCGGTGCAGCGGCCATTTCTTTTTTGCAGCCTTCCAACGCAGTGTTTTTCTCACAGAAATTCTTTTGTATATCAGCTGCTGCAACACCGTTGAAGGTTGTTCTGTTGTTGACCAGCCAGGTCGGGCTTCCGCCGATTTTTAGAGATTTGGCAACTTTTATGTCTTCTGAGAGCAGTTTTTTGCCTTCGTCACTTGTGCTGCATTTTTCAATTACCTTAGGATCGATGCCGTCTTTTGCGCAGGGTTTCCAATCTGCGTTTCTTATGTCTTTGTTTCTGCACCAGATGTAATCCATAAATTTATAATCTTTTGGATAATGCTTAATAGCACAAAGCTGGCGAATGTTTTCATCCACTTCCGGTTGACCGTGAAGAGCATTAAAGCCGTTTTCGGTTTCGTCGGCTATGTAATGAACATTAAAGGTCATTTCATTTTTAAAGGCTTCTAAAACTTCTTTCATGGCATCGAGACCCATTACGCCGTAGGGGCACTGGCTCATAACGAATACATCAAGGTGGGCCAATTTTTCTTCACGGCACAGAAGATTTTCTTTACATGTGTCATCGTCGCAATCGACTTTGCCGTTTCCGGTATCATCGATTTTGTTGTCACAAATTTCAGCAGTAGGATCAAACTCGGCCGGAACCCTCAGTGATTTGTACTTGCCTGCCGGTACCAACCATCTTGCCATATGAGCTGCTCCGTCTTTATCTTTATCAATTGTCTCATCAAACAGTATCGCCGGAAGAAGTTTAACTTGAGCTTCTGTTGCAATTGCTTTGGTTTCAGCGTCTGACCAGTCCATAATTTTGGGTTGAAGACCGTTAAAAACTTGCTTTAAGCTATCAATGATTTTTTCCGGTTCACAGGCCTTGCAACGTGAATCGGTAATGGCAATCACATTAACTTTAGCCGGCTCAGGAATATCCGCGCAAGCTTTCGGTTTGGGTTTATCGCCGAAGGCATTACAAAATCCGCGCAGAAAATCGTCGGTTTTTCGACCGCCCTTGTAGGCTTCTCCGTTGACTTTGATGGTTGGGCTGCCGAAAGCTTGTGCTGCTTGTGCACGTTCATAGCTGGCTGCCAATAATGTTTTTCCTTCTTCTCCCTCTTTACATGCTTTGAGTTTAGCTTCGTCTAAACCGGCTTCCTTGGCGCAATTTTCCCAACCTTCCGGGATTTTGCGCCAATCTTTGTTGTAACAAGCTAAGAACTTCAATAATTTAGGAGTTCCCTGAGCGGCAGCACAAATTTCTGCAAGGTTTCCGTCAACTTCTTCTTTGCCGTGCATTGAATCAAGTGTGCCGTCATCTTTCTTATTGCCGATGAATTCGAGTTTAAGACTGACAGAGTCTCCTAGCTTTTCAATCGCCGGACCGATAGCTTCCATTGCCATTACTCCGTAAGGGCATTTTGACATTACATAAAGTTCTACAGAAACGGCTGCTGTAACTGCTGAAGCTGTTTCCTTTGTAGCTTTATCTCCTTCCGGTTTCTTTTTACAACCTGCCATCATAGCTGAGGCTGCAAAAACAACGGTTAACCACATAAAAAAGTTCTTCATAGATCTATCCTCCATTTTCTTAAAATTGTGTGACTCAAAGTCATTTGGGGGACTTTGCTCCAAAAATGTCTTTTTGTAACCTCATTTTTAACAACAATTTGTTAAAAAAGTAATTTCATAAAAAATTTATGAGATGTTCAAATTAAAATAACTTTTGGGAATCTATTAATATGGTTACCGGACCGTCATTAACGGAAGAGACCTTCATCATGGCTCCGAAAATGCCTTTTTCACAGTTAATATCCTGTAATTTTAGCTTTTTTATAAATGCTTCATACATTAGGTTTGCTTCGACAGGCTCCATAGCAGAAGTAAAAGATGGACGTTTTCCCCTTCGAACATCGCCGAATAATGTAAATTGACTGATAACCAGTGCTGAACCTCCAACTTCGACTAAGCTCTTGTTCATATGACCGTTCTCGTCTTGAAAAATCCTAAGACCGACAACCTTATTTGCAACATATAACAGATCATCCTCTGTGTCCGAAGAACCTACTCCTAAATAAATGAGAAGACCTTCATTTATTCGTCCCACTTCTTGATCTTCAACTAAAACGCTTGCCTCTAAAACTCTTTGTACTACAGCTCTCATAAGTTTTCTGCTTTTTATTGTAGGTACAAAATTTAGCACCTCAAAGTTGTTGCTGTAATTGTGCATGATTACTAATATCGGGTAAAATTATTTAACTTAAACAGGGGTAATTTTATTTATGCAAAAACATAAGACGGATCTGTTTTGATTTATTTGAGAAATGTAATAATATGAGCAGATGACACGGCTAATAATTCTAAGGATTGTGGGCTGTATTTTGTAAAATATAAAACTGTTTTTGAATAGGCGGTGTTTGTGGCAAACGGCATATCGAAGCAACTGTTGGAAAAAATTTTGGGAAGCAAGGCTGCATCGAAATGGAGCAGAATAACAGGGCGATTGGCTGACGCTCGGGTTCCTACTAATGTGTTAAAGCCAATTATATCAATCTATTCTGCAGCGATGAAAGTAAATGCCCAAGAATATATCGAGCCCAAAGACGGGTTTGCCTCTTTTAACGATTTTTTCGGTCGACATCTTAAGGACGGAGAGCGGGACACAGGTTTTGATCCTGATGTTTTGGTAAGTCCGTGTGACGGACGATTAACATCTTTTGGAAATATTGATTGCACAGGACTGTTTGAGATAAAGAAAAGTTCTTATACTTTAGCAGCACTTTTAGGGAGTGAAGCTGATGCGGCATATTTTGCAGACGGAACTTTTGCGGTTGTATACCTTCACCCAAGAGACTATCATCGGGTACATGCTCCATGCAGTGCCGAACTGACCAAAACCAGGCATATACCGGGTGCATGTTATCCTGTAACCGGATGGTGCGAGGCGATAGTTGATAATATTTATGAAAAAAACGAACGGATGATATTTTTCTTTGATTTGCCGAACAACGAAAAAATTGCCCTTTGCATGGTCGCAGCACTCAATGTAGGTAACATTGAAAGTCAGTTCCGTCCGAACATTGATAAACAACGACGAGTTTCAAGCGAGAGAGCTTTTGAAAATACTGTGAAGACAAAAATAGGCGAAGAATTAGGTGCGTTTCTTTTGGGCTCTACAGTTGTATTGTTAGGTTCAAAGAAAGCCTATTCGTTGAATGTCGACCTGACGGTCGGGCCGACCAAACTGGGGGTTAGAATCGGCACTATGTCCGTTTCAGGCCAATCAAACACTTGAACGACAGGAAACCGTAGATGGCTGACAATCAGAGGCAAGACAAGAGCATTGACCTAGCAACCAATGCACACCCTTCTATAGTGAAAGCAGCGGAATCAGCATCCATTCCTCCGCAGCCGATAAGTCCGTTTCAGGCGCTAGTAGAACCTGAGGAGCTTTTATCAAAAAAACCGGTCGAACAAGAAGCCGGACCTATATTTCCAACAGTCGAAAAGAGAACATCTTTTACGCCGAAGCCGTCTTCTTCGCCGGTATTGATGGTGCCTATCAAACAATTGAGATCTTCTCAATCGCCTACTCCTTCTTTGTCTTCTAACAATAGCAAGGGTTCTGATTTGAATGCACAATCAAATACATCGTTACCTTCGAAATCGTCAGATTTAGATGCCTCTACAATAATGCCGCAGGAAGATATTGTTCAAATATCAAATAACGAGAAAGATGCTATCCTTAACGCTCCGACTGTAATACCTCAGGACGGTTTTGTACCGAACTTGGTCCAGGAAGAGCACCACGATGATCATATTCTTGATTTATCAGATGAAATGCTTCTTGATTCAAAAGTTCCTGTTCCTTCTTCACAGTCTGACGAACCTATTTCTATTATAGAAATGAATTCCATTGCAGTAGGTACTTCTGTTTCTCCGATTTTTGCAGTTGATTCTACGCCGCCTACCGTTGAAGAAGAGATTGTCTTCGATGAAAGGGAAACAGTAATAGACAATGTTTCCCTTAAAGGAAGAAGCCCCTATGAGGAAGCAAACTCTGCGGGAACTGAATCTTCTGAAAACAAAGGACGATTGTTTTTCGAAAATGAGTCTATTTTTGAGAATAAAAATCTTTTTGTAAAAAAGAGCGTTGCAGAAGAGGAAGTTTCCAGTTTTGAAATTAGTGTCAATATTAGTGACGATGCTGATCCTTCAAATGAAACATCCGAAAATGATGCAAATGAAGATATAGAGACAGAGGAGCTGGATCTTGCTGACGCTGAGGAAATGACGCAAACTCGTCCGCCTGCCGTTCCCACAGCAATGAATGACGGAAGAAAACCTATTATTCGTCGTCGTAGAAAACAAAACAAAGAGTGGTGGGCCAGAATTTTTAATGATGATTATGTTTCTACCATTCCGAAAGCCACAGTGAGGGGCGACCAGCGCAAGGT
>CAYWLQ010000254.1:0-4397 GCA_964458775.1 uncultured Myxococcales bacterium
TTTTGCCGGCCAAAAAATATTCCCATACAGGAGCGGAAACAACAAAATCGTCTTCAGCGCGATTAAAAAAATTGAGAATATCCGCCAAGCAGTCTTTTACCGGAAGAATATCGTAGACAGAGTAGTTAATGCCTCGGCGAACACCGAAAATAGAAGAAAAGTCTGTGCCGCCGACTCTAATGTTAAGGGTTAGGTTTTTAAACGATCTGAAAATCAAAAGCAGTTTTTGAAGCTCGTCGAGCCTGCTTTCTTTAAAGGCTACTGCTCGTCCCTCTAAAATAGGCATGCCGTACAAAGAACATTCGTAGCGATCATTCAACGAAGACAATATTCTAAAATATTCATAGCCGTTTTGACTGTAGAACTTGGGAAATACAAACCCGGTCAAGGCTTGGGTTTGTTCTTTTTTGAGCTTGCGAGCAAAGCTGTCAAATTGCTCAACAGTGCGCACTCGAACAAAAATAAGCGGAATTTCGTCATACGAAATGCTGCCGTTGTTTGTGGCATTAGAAATTGCTTCCAGATGATTTAGAACGTTTTCTTCTGCGCATCCTAGATCTGATTCTTTAATAGCATCTTCAAAACACATAACCATTGAGGTTAGACCGAACAAAGCGCGGTCCATGATCTTGTCTACAATTTTTTTGGTTCCCGGCATATAGAGGGTTCCGCCAAGGCAATATTGCAAAACTTGCTTTTCGGTAAATTTATTAAACTCAATAGGCTCAACTATAAACTTAAAATTTGGATTATACTGATGGTGTTTCATTTCAAATCTCCAATTATCGAATCTGTCCCTGATCTTTCTCTTTCGTGTCTTTTACCTCATAGAGGTATATGTCCCAAATAGATTCAGGGTCAGAGAACTTTTTTAGCAAACGAGTTTTAGTCGGTTTTTTTATTTTTACTGCCGACAATAAATATTGAACATTCATCTGTCTTAACAATTTGTAATTCAAGCTAGGTTCTACAATCTCTTTATTATTACCGCTAAAGTAATGCTCTAAATACATGCTATTTCTGTAGGGCAATTGTGAAACAAACAAATAACATCTAACTCCTCTTTGTGTAAAATATGACTTGTGTTTTTTGTCTTTCTTTAGTTCTTTGTCTATTATCTTTCTAAATTTGTGCTTATACTCTAGAGGGTAGTTTACCGAATATCCATCTATTGTATACATGCCGTTATACTGCGCTACTGCAGGATAGATTCCAAGACTTGCAGTGCGGTATTCCCATGGATCTTTTCCTATAAATCTTTTAATTTTTTCAAATTGTTTTTCGGCGTAAAATCCTTCAAAGTTTGCTATCGGATGGTTGTCAATGTGCTGATAGAGCGATTCGTGGTGAGCAAAAGCTATTACTATTTGCACAGCTACAACAATAACAGCTGCTGACTTAAAAACTTTAAGTCGTTTTATTAAAAAAGACAGCGAAAGAAAAAACAGTATATACCAAAACACAGCGTTGAGAAAAACAACTCTGTACCAATTGACCGGAAGCACTCTGGTTATCGCACCGAAAAACGATTTAAATTCTTTGTACCACTCAAATCCGTAGAATACGGATGAGAGAATGATGTACAACAACAACAGCCAATAGACTTTAGATAGCTTTACATTTACGTGCTCTTTTTTAAAAAACGACAGGCTTCTGACTTTGTCATACAGCTTAATAAAAAAAGTTAATAGAACAAGCGGAAGTATTAAATACTTGTGCAATGAGGCGGCGTGCCGATAGTGACCGTCTAATAGTCCGTTAAAAAATCTACTAATACAAGTTTCCCATAATGCACCGGCAGAAAACTCTAAACGAACAGACGTAAAGGATTTGTCCATAAAGAACTTGCTGAACAATTGATAATTTGCCGCCGAGTAGGCAAGAGAAGTAACAGCCAGCGCCAAAAACAGCCTTACGGCAAAAGCCCTATTTTTTTTTACAATATCAACAACAAGCAATGCAGAAAAAACGATTAACAAGAAAATGCCTGTTAATATCAGTGTACCTAAAAATGATAATACTATCAGGATTACCCAGTCTGAGCGATTTGCAGAACCTTGTCTAATATTAAGCAATGCATACATCATAAAGGGCAGACCGGCCAGCATCCATGTAAAAGACCAAAACGGAAGCAAAGCAAAACCAAGCGCCGCGCCAAATGCTGCGAGTTCTTGGTCTTTGTCAGTTAAAAAATGCTTTTTTAATAACGCAAACATGCCCCCAAAAGCAGTTAAAGCCATAAGAAATTTGCATACTATAATGCCCCACTTATAGCCGAAAACAATAAACAAATGATGGCTGAATTTAAGGTGTAAAAAATTGCTCAATCCCTCACGCGGCAAATGATTTTCGCCATTTAAAAAAGCTGCAAATCGCTGGCCTTCAAAAAACATTTTTGCCCACACTACATTAGAATCCATATTATCATGAATTCTCATATTTCCGGTTACGGCAAAAATCATAATGTAGGCTATGATAAGGATGAGAGCGATGATAAAATAACGGTTTTCTATATTGCCGTTCAGGCTAAATATAGAAAATGATTCGCTACGCATCCTGTGGAGTATTTGCTTTAACTCTGTCATGTTTTTGTATTCTTCCACCCAAATTGTCTATATGCGCAAGTTGAGCATAAAATTTTGGTTAATGTAGAGAATTTAAGAATAAAGAACAATCTATTAATCCTGCTTTGCAAAGATCCACTCGTGAGGTGAGATGTAAGCAGGCTGTAGAGGTGTATGGAAATACGACCTATAGTAATTAATGAGCCATATTGATAATGATTACTGCAAGTTCCACTCGGTGGGTTAGGTGTAAAACAGCTCGTCCGAAGGTATAAGCCAGCTCGTCCGAAGGTATAAGCCAGGTCGTCCAAAGTTATAAGCCAGGTCGTCCGAAGGTATGAACCTGACAAATAAGCCGACGTTATATTTTTGCAGTAATTGTATGAGGTTCTCAAAATTATCAAAATGTCTCTACTAGTTATGAAACTCACCGCAAAGCGGTGAAAGAATAAATCCTGGGGATTCATCCACAGGAACCGGAACAAAAAGACTATTGCGTGCTGAAGGCACGCCGATCAAAGTTCCGCCGATCAAGGTATCCCCAAAGTGGATCCAATTACTTACGATTTACAAAATGATTTCGGTACGATCCATGTGGGCGGTAAGGCGTAAGCCGGGGCGGTAAGGCGTAAGCCGGAAACAAAACAAAAAGACGATTGCGTGCTGAAGGCACGCCGATTGTTACTCAGAAATACAACAAACATGTAAACCTGTTAGTTATTTTGCATTTTTTACCTCTTTAAACTTTGTTGCACTTTTGCTGTACTTATACCTGTAAAAAATAAAACGTTAAAATATGCATTTTCGGGGAAACATTTTTGGGATATTTACGATAATAGACTGTAGATATTGCGTGCGGTTCTTTTGGGGGAACAATTTAACTTTTTGTACACATAGGAGAATGTCTGATGAGGTATTGCTTTTGGTTTGTCTGCACATATTTTGTTTTAAGTTCCGGATGCATTGTACCCAATCCCAATTACGATGCCGGTGTCGATGATGACGATAGTGAAAAGGATAAATCGACGGACGATGAATCATCAGATACATCTGACGATTCAGATAGTTCAGACTCTGATACCGGTACCGACACTGACACTGACGCTGATGCAGATACTGATACAGATACTGATACAGATACTGATACCGACACTGATACTGATACCGACACTGATACTGATACCGACACTGATAGCGACACTGATACCGACACTGATACCGACACTGATACTGACACCGATACCGATACCGATGCTGACACCGATACTGAGTATAAATGTGAAGATATTTCTTCGTCCGGCAATCCCGGTGTAACGCTTGACGGTACGAGTGTCGGCTCATTTGCCGTATATTCCTGTAATAACGGTTATTACATTGCCGGTTCAGACGGCTCTGTTACTTCGGCTACAAGAGAATGCCTAGTAGGAGGATGGAGTGATGATGCCTATACCTGCGAACCGGTTGACTGCGGGGATCCTCCTTTGTTTGATAATACTGTTAGGTCTTTTCTTGAAACAATATACCTTTCAAAGGTTGACTATGAGTGTGATGAGCAGTCCATCGGAACCGGTACCGCCCTTGTTTGCGACAAAGACGGTAAATGGATAGGAGATACTCCTGATTGTTTGAACATTACGTGCTTTGAATTAAGCGAACACGATAACGGCTCGGTAATCTCTCAGGGTACAGAGATAGGCGATAAGGCGACTTTTAGTTGCAATCCCAATTTTCATTTAGAAGGCGAGGCAGTGATAACCTGCACGGATAAAGGCTGGGAACCGCAGCCGCCTTTATGCAAACTCAATTGGAAATATAAACGAGAAATAGATGTAA
>CAYWLQ010000255.1:0-4382 GCA_964458775.1 uncultured Myxococcales bacterium
GCTACATAGGAGAATTTGACGAAGAGCGCTTTTTAATAGTGCGAAAAGCCGAATATAATTTGAAAAAGAAAATAGAAGAAAAAGGAGTGCCGTTAAAAGATTGGGATGTCGAAATTAACTACGGCATTAAAACCGGTCTTAACGAAGCTTTCATAATAGACAATGCAACAAAAGAGCGTTTGTGCAAAGAAGATAAAAAGAGCGCGCAGATTATAAAACCTATCTTAAGAGGAAAGGATATAAAGCGCTACCAAGCCCAATGGGCGGGGTTGTGGTTGATTGCAACCTTTCCCGCATGCAAACTTAAAATAGAAGATTATCCCGCAGTTAAGAAGTATCTCGAATCGTTTGGTAAAAAACTGCACCAAACCGGTCAAGTCGTCGGTAAAGACGAATATGGAAATGCAATAAAAAGTCGAAAAAAAACCGGCAATCGCTGGTTTGAAACACAAGACCAGATTGCCTATTTTAGAGAGTTTGAGAAAGAGAAGGTAATCATACGCGCAATGATGGAGCATCCAAGCTACATATTTGATACTGAGGGGTTTTACGGCAATGACAAAACCACCATCATCACAGGACACAGTCTTCGCTATTTGTGCGCTCTTATGAATTCACGAGTTTTATGGCATTACATAGCTCAAATGGCTTCATCAAAATCAGGCGGATTCTATGAAATCAAACCTATGTATATTCAGGAATTGCCCATACCCCAAATCCCACAATCCAAACAAAAACCTTTTGAGAAAATGGTAGACAAAATTCAGGCTTTTAAAGCCGAGGGCAAAGACACCGGCGATTTGGAGGCTCAGGTTGACCTCATGGTATATGAGCTTTACGGCTTGACGGATGACGAGATCGCTTTGGTTGAGAAGCATACGGGTTAGCGGTGACGTGTCCGCCTCCGCCCTTTGGGCTACGGCGAGATTATAGCGGTGACGTGTCCGCCTCCGCCCTTTGGGCTACGGCGAGATTATAGCAGAGACGTGTCCGCCTCCGCCCTTTGGGCTACGGCGAGATTATAGCAGAAACGTGTCCGCCTCCGCCCTTTGGGCTACGGCGAGATCTTTGATTTTTGCAGGGCTCATTTGACATACAACTACAAGATGTTATCATTACTTCAATACATTGATTGCATTGATGCGTTAATGAATTTAGATTCTGCGATTACTGATTAATTTGCAGATTATAAAACGTTCGGTGCGACTTATGATCTGAAATACGATTTATCTTGTTGCCGGCTGGGTATGAATATGACTAAAGATATCGAAATCAATGAGGGCATAGATTTGGCGAGCCGAAAATGCGACGACAATGCATTTGTATCTTGTGAGGTGCGCTATCGTTGTCTTTTTGAAACCGTTCAATTCGGAATAATGATTCTTGATGGGGACACCGGAAAAGTTGTTGATGTAAATCCTTTTATGACAAAGCTTACAGGTTACTTGCATGAGGAATTTTTTGATAAGTATCTGTGGGAAATAGGCCCTTTCAAGGATGCTGTCTTCTTCAAAAAGTTATTTGCCGACCTGCAATCAAAGGAATGCTTGCGTTATGATAGTATTGTGCTTGCGACCCGTGACGGACTGAATGTCCCTATAGAATTAACAGTTAACCTGCACATGATTAATCGTAAGAAAATGATTTGTTTCAGTATTCGTGATATTAGCAAACGAAAACAAGCCGAAGAAAGTTTTCGGGTAAGTGAGCAGATGCTTGCCGGTATCTTTTTGCATATGAGGGATGTTGTATGGTCGCTTTCCTGGCCGGATCTGGGAGTTTTATTCATTAGCCATGCAGCAGAACGTCATGCAGCAGAACGTGTTTTCGGAAGACCCTCTCAAGATTTTGTTGCAAACCCATCGCTTTGGCAGGATGCTGTTTACCCCGAAGACTTTCACACCGTTGAGGCAGCTATTAATGATCTGAAGAAGCATGGATCAGCAGAGCGCACGAGCCGCATTGTCAAAGCGGATGGTAGTATTGCTTGGATTCTAGATCGCAGTTGGTTGGTTTTCGACAATAACGGCCGAGCGACAAGGGTGGACGGTATAGTTACCGATATCACCGCTCGAATTCAAGCAGACGCCGAACGCATGAAGCTCGAAAAACAACTATGGAGTTCGCAGAAGATGGATGCAATAGGGAGTCTAGCCGGCGGCGTGGCTCATGATTTCAATAATTTGCTATCTGTGATTATGACTTATGCAGGATTTGTAATGGAGTCACTGCAGGCAGGTGATCCTTTGTGGGAAGATCTTTTAGAGATCGAAAAAGCGGGTAAGCGTGCTGCCGCGCTTACCAATCAGCTTTTAGCATTCAGTCGTAAACAGATCTTGGTGTCTGTGCCTCTCTGCCTAAACACAATCGCTACAGGAATCGAGAAAATGCTGAGAAGAATTCTCGGTGAGGATATTGAACTTGTCATAAAACTTGAACCCGAACTTGGTTTGACAACTGCAGATCCCGGCCAAATGGAGCAGGTACTCATGAATCTGGCGGTTAACGCTCGCGATGCCATGCCCAAGGGGGGCAAGCTCACCATCGAGACTTCTAATCTGGAGATCGACGAGGAGTATACTGAGCATCACGCGGCTGTGAAACTCGGGTCCTATGTTCAACTTATTGTCACAGACACTGGCTGCGGCATGGATGAGCAAACCAAGGAGCGCATATTTGAACCGTTTTTTACCACAAAGGAAAAGGGTAAGGGGACAGGCCTCGGTTTAGCAACTGTGTACGGTATTGTCAGGCAGAGCGGCGGCGACATTTGGGTAAATAGCGAGGTCGGACGCGGTACTTCGTTTAGTGTCTATTTGCCGCGTGATCATACCGCTACCGAGCCGTTGCTCACTCGATCGACAGAGGTTCAAGTGGAGACGGAAACAAGGGGAGCCGAAACTATTCTTGTGGTTGAAGACGAGGATATGTTGCTGACTATTTCAAGAAGAGCTTTAGAAGCAGCCGGTTACAAGGTATTGACGGCATCTAATGGAGAGGATGCCTTGCTTATGAGCGCACAGTACAAAGGCGACATTCATTTGCTTGTAACCGATGTAGTCATGCCTCGGATGGGCGGCATGGCGCTTGCGCAAGAGCTCTTAGAGGTGCGTCCCTCTCTTAAAATTCTCTACATTTCGGGTTACACTGATGACGCCGTAGTTAACCACGGCGTGCTAAATGCCGATATACAGTTACTTCCCAAGCCGTTCACGGCAGCCTTAATAGCGAGGAAGGTTCGGATGGTGCTGGATATGCCTTCATGATATCAGCGACCCGATGAAAAGGAGATTGGGACGACATATGTGGATTGGCTGTTGATTGATATTTTGTATCGATGAAATTAGAGTTTAGACTGAGACATTTGCTTTCTAAACCAATCTACGGTTTCTTTAAAACCAATTTCTATTGGTGTAGAAGAAGAAACTCCTAGTTCTTTCTCTATTTTTTTTGCGGACAAAGACGACCTTCTGACTTCGCCGGGGCGCGGGGCTTCGTATTTTGGTGCGAGCTTCGATCCCGTGATATCGCACAGGATTTGGTATATTCGGTTGACTGTTGCTTCAATGCCTGTGCCGACATTATAAATATGATATCCCTGTTTTTGCAGCACTGCCAGATTAACATCTACTACGTCTTTGACATATACAAAATCTCTAGTGTTTTCTCCGTCTCCATATATTGCCGGTGCTATATTTTTTAGCAGTTTGGAGGAAAAAACGGCAATTACGCCTCCTTCACCCAGGGCATTTTGTCTTGGTCCGTAAACGTTGGCATATCTTAAACAAGCGGCGTCAATTCCGTATTGTTTGTAGTAATAGAAGAGGTATTTTTCCAATGACAGTTTGGTTATTCCATAGGGAGACAGAGGCCATTCTGAATGGGTTTCGTCAGCCGGATAGCACTCTTGATCTCCGTATATTGCTCCTCCTGACGACGAAAATATAACCTGTTTTAGGCCGGATTTTCTTCCGGCTTCTAGGAGATTTAGTGCACCGCATATGTTTATTTTTGCATCGAAAGAAGGATCGTATACTGATTTTCTGACATCTAATTGAGCTGCCAAATGATAGATTACTTGCGGTTTTATTCTTTCGACTAACTTGGCGGCTTGCTCGGATCTTATATCTGCAATTTCCAGATTTGCCTTGCTGTTAATGTTTCGTTCATTACCTGATGATAGATCATCCAAAATATATACTTTATGACCTCGTTCGATCAATGCGTCGGTTATATGGCTTCCGATAAAACCGGCTCCTCCGCTGACAATTATATTGAGATTGGTCATGTTATCCTCGTGCTGTTGCAGAACTTGTGATCCTCGGCTTAATTGGATTTACCCGACGCGAACAGAATCGAATTTGCAGACGTCTTCGCAGATG
>CAYWLQ010000256.1:0-4346 GCA_964458775.1 uncultured Myxococcales bacterium
GCTCTTTTGTACAGGTGTGCCTCGTGTTTGGGCACTTGGGTCGACAGAGGAGAGTTTAGGGAGATAGAGGACAAGAATCTTGTAAACACTTTAACCGAGTTTTTTGCGCAGATACCTCAAATGTCACTAAAAAGAGATTAAATTGTCACCGGTAATAAGCTATAATTGAATTTTCTTAACAGAACTACCATAAAAGGAAAGAATGCTGTGAATGACAACAATTATGAAAAAGAATTGAAAACAGCGCTTAGAGCAGTGGCTGAAGCTTCAAGGTTATGCGAAGCTGTAGGAAGGGAAGCATCTTCCGGTACGATTGAAAAAACCGACAAGAGTCCCGTTACAATAGCAGATTTCGGTGCTCAGGCATTGATAATGAAAACACTTTCTGAAAGTTTCCCGACAGCACAAGTGGTATCAGAGGAAGATTCCGGCATGCTGAAAGAACCGGAAAACGCCGGTTTGCTGTCAAGGCTTACAGAACATGTAAATAGAATAAAACCTAATACTTCTTCGCCGGACATATTGAAATTGATCGACTGGGGTAAGTCGGAATCAAATCCAAGCTGCTTTTGGACCCTTGACCCCATTGACGGAACCAAAGGTTTTTTGAGAGGCGATCAATACGCTATTTCGCTATGCCTTATTGTGGAAGGTAGACTTAAGGCAGCTGCTCTCGGATGCCCCAGGCTTAAAAACACAGGGCCGAACCGCAACTCAACTGGAGCCGTGTTCGGTGCGGTCGAAGGAAAAGGAGCTTTTGAGCTGCCTTTAGATTTGTCAGGAGAGTATTTACCCATCAAGGTAAGCAGGGTTTCTGACAAAGCAGGTATCAGAATGACTGAGTCAGTGGAGGCAGCCCATTCTTCTCATGGAGATTCCGCAAGGATAGCAGAATATTTAGGAATAACAGCTGCACCGTTTCGCATAGACAGTCAATGTAAGTATGCGGCTGTTGCCAAAGGAGACGGTGATGCCTATCTCAGAATTCCAAGAGACAACGTTTATCGAGAAAAAATATGGGATCATGCGGGAGGTGCCTTGGTAGTAACTGAGGCAGGAGGCAAGATTACAGACATAAAAGGCCGTCCGCTGGATTTTACCCAAGGAAGCAGCCTTAAAAACAACCTTGGAGTAATCGTGACAAACGGTCTTGTACACGATTTTGTTCTACAAGCTGTTGAAGCTTTAAAAATCGGATTTTTTTAAGAAATTAAGACACGCAGAGAAATATTTCAGCTTATTCCTCACTATATAAAACTAATTTTCAATACATCTTGGACAAGGTGCAATTTACAACATATTGTGCTACAACAACACAGTAACACAGTTGAGTACTAAAACAGGAGGTAACAATATGAGCAATGTAGAATACGGAACCGATGCGACTTTTGAAGAGACGGTTATAAAAAGTGACGTGCCCGTAATGGTTGATTTTTGGGCTCCATGGTGCGGACCGTGTCAGATGGTAGGACCAATTTTGGAGCAACTCGCTAATGAATATGCAGGACGAGCCAAGGTTGTGAAAATAAATGTTGATGAAGAGACCAAAGTTGCCGGTTCAATGGGGATAAGATCTATACCTACGATTTTAATTTACAGCAACGGCGAGATAAAAAAACAAATTGTGGGTGCCAAGCCCAAACAAGAGCTGGCAAAACTTTTAGACGACGTATTGGCTGCCAATTGATTGTATTAAACAAGGAGCACTTATATGGATAACAAATCGCCGATAAAGGTCATAATTGTTGGTGCGGGTCCTGCCGGATATACTGCTGCTATCTATGCAGCAAGAGGCGGTAACAAACCTCTGTTGATAGAAGGCATGCAGGCCGGCGGTCAATTGATGATTACAAACGACATAGAGAATTTTCCGGGGTTTAAAGAGCCGCTTCCCGGTCCGGAGCTGATGAACAACATGCGAGAACAAGCCTTGAGGGTCGGTGCAGAAATCGTCAGCGACTATGTTGAATCAGTTGATTTGTCATCGAGACCGTTCAAGGTCAAGACCTCGTCGTCTGAATATTTGGGTCAAACTCTTATTATAGCCACAGGGGCAGAAGCCAAGTGGCTGAATATTCCTTCCGAAGAAGCTTACAAGGGCAGAGGAGTGTCGGCGTGCGCTACTTGTGACGGTTTCTTTTTTAGAGACAAAGTAGTCGCTGTAATAGGAGGCGGAGATACTGCCGCCGAAGAAGCTTTGTATCTCACCAATCACGCAACCAAAGTCTATCTGGTTCACAGAAGAGCTACTCTTAGAGCTTCTAAAGTCATGGCAGAGAGAGTTGCGGCAAATCCCAAAATAGAGGTTAAGTGGTTTCGTGTTATCGATGAGATTTTAGGAGATCAAACCGGGGTTACAGGTCTTCGTCTTAAAGACCCCAGAAACAACGATACTGAAGAGCTTAAACTTGACGGTGTTTTTGTCGCCATAGGCCATCGTCCCAATACAGAGTTTTTGTCAGGTCAGCTTCCCCTTGATGAACAAAACTATATCAAGACGATTCCGGGAACTACCAAAACCGATATTCCTGGAGTATTTGCCGCCGGAGACGTACAGGATTCCAAATATCGACAAGCGGTGACCGCTGCCGGAACCGGCTGCATGTCAGCCATTGACGCCGCCCATTTCCTTGAGGAAAACAACTGATTTGCTGATAATAGAGCTTTGCAAATACCCTACTCCGGGACAGGTAAAAACCCGATTGATTCCTACAATTGGAGCTGAAGCCGCCGCTGATTTGCAGCGGAAAATGTCCCGCTATGTGTTTTCAGAAATCAACAAGGCTGCTGCAATTACAGGAGCATCTATTGAGATATGCTACGACTGTGCGACCGAAGCCGATTTTAAAAATCTTTTCGGCGACAAACCTGAGTTTGTAAAACAAAGCAACGGAGATTTGGGAGACAGGATAAACAATGCATTTCTTAGGGCATTTGCTTTGGGTTATAAAAAAGTTTTGCTTACAGGTTCAGATTGTCCGTGTGTTTCGTCAGACATCTTAATCCATGCATTTAACAGCCTATCAACGAGCGAAGCTGTCGTCGGTCCTACCCTGGACGGCGGATACTATCTTTTAGGTCTTACCAAATCCATGCCGTTTCTGTTTGAAAACATGCCGTGGAGTACTGAGGTTGTATTTGAAATGACTATTGAGCGATTGAAAAAAAGAAAAATATCATATTCAATTCTCAAAGCGGGTTGGGATGTAGATCGTCCGGAAGACATATATCGCTTTGAGACGTTGATGAAAAAAGGAATATAGCATGTCACATAACAACCCGAATACAGGTACAACACTATCGGCGTCAGAAATTAGGTTCATTTTTGATCAGACTGCTAAAGATTTTTCAGCTTCAATAATGCCTTCACCTCAGCTGCCGATAATCTCAGACCGAATGCCGAAAAGAATTGAGCACACACTCTTAAAGATGGACACGACGTTTAATCAAATTGCTCAACTGTGTGACGAAGCGATAGAACATGAATTTCGCGGAATATGTTGTCTGCCCCGCCATATTGCTTACAGCAAGTCTCTTTTGGAAAATACAGATACTCTTGTTGTGTCGGTGGTTGATTTTCCGCTGTGCGGTGCAACTACATGGGATGCAGCAGTACTAGCACAGCGTGCTGTTTCTGACGGCGCAGATGAGATTGACATTGTAATGGATGTGTCATCGCTAAAATCATTACGCCGGATCGATGCTTTTGAGAGAATCGCTTTGGTTGTTGAGTCGTGTCCGTCTGTTCCTATCAAAGTAATCCTTGAAACCGCCTGTTTAAACGAAACAGAAATTGCAGTTGCATGTGCAATTTCAAAAATTGCCGGCGCGGCTTTTGTAAAAACAAGCACCGGATTTGCTTCGCGAGGGGCATCGGTTCGCGATATTGAAATCATGAAGGCGGCGGTGGGAGATACCATGCGAATAAAAGCGTCCGGCGGAATAAAAAGTGCATCGTTCGCGCAAGCGCTGGTTGAGGCCGGTGCCGATGTTATCGGGACCTCTGCCGGTCCCGCGTGTATAGGTTTGTGAAATCTATTTCTTTGATTGAGATGAGGAAGAGGGTATTCGGACAGGAAACCTATGCTATGCAGCACGAGGTTTTAGTCTGCACGCCGCGACCCGTATCGAGTCTAATAGCAGAGCAATCAAGGCATATCCCGATTGTGGCGGTCGAATGCAGATAGTCTCTGCGCTCACCTTTTATAGGGGACACAGTCTTATAACTTGCAAAACACCCAAGAATCAACTATTCTATAGACTGTCGACTCTCAAGGAGGCCAACATGGCGCGGTTAGCTAGAATAAAAGCAGAAGACTCAGGAGCTTTCTATCATCTGTGCGGAC
>CAYWLQ010000257.1:0-4105 GCA_964458775.1 uncultured Myxococcales bacterium
CATGTGATAAAAATGATGCTTGTCTGGCTAGGGCTCAAGCGAATGCCATTGGGGCTGCCGGGGGGGTTCCTATGTAGACGAAGATCTCGGCATTCTAGGTATTAAATCATCATCTCAGGCGTTGACCGCCGAGCAAGCAAGAGTATTCGGCTTTGAGACGCCTGCGGCGGATTGGTCGACAAGCAACGGGGGAGCTGTTCTGGGGACGAGCGGTATTTCGAGTCAAGGAACGACGGCGCTTTCGGTTTTGTCCAACGGTTGGACCGAAATAGACAGCGTTTCTTTGTCTTCTTTGGGGACTTCTAAAGACACAGCGACAATAGATATTCGGCTGCCCGAAACGGTTTATTCGGGTGAGGTTCGTATCATTCTTGTATTTCCGTCCAAGGGAGTATGGTGGCTGGAGGCGGGGAGCGCTTCTATTTCGGGTCTCAGTCCTAACTCTTATCATACTTTGTCTTTTAGCCTGAGCACTGATGCTAAAAATCTGATCAGCAGTTCTTATTCTGATCTTAAAATAAAAGTTGTAGTAAACGCGCCTAGGCTTTCTTCGCCTTATCTAATAGACAATCTGGTTCTTGTAGAGGATGTTTCTCCTGATACTGAATTTGACGAAATCATAACAGACTGGTCCCCCAACGACGTTTATAAAATTGAGAATGTCGGAAGCGGCAAGGTGTTGAATATTGCCGATTGGGTTTGGGAGAACGGTGGAAATTTGCAGCAGTGGGATTTTATAAATGAAGATAACCAAAAATGGCGAATCAAATCGGTTGCGCCAGCGGTTTACAAAATCGAAAGCAAATTCAATGGAAGAGTCATTGACGTCGAACAATCGGCGAACTGGAATGGCGCTAATGTACATATGTGGGACTACAACGGAGCAACGAATCAAGAATGGCAATTTGTGGAAGTTAGTCCTGGAATATATAAAATACAAAACCGGAATAGCGTTAAGGTTCTGGATGTCAGCGGATACGGCACATGGAATGGAGCGAATATTCAACAGTGGGATTATGTTGGCGGCACTAATCAGCAATGGCGAATAATCAAGCTGTATGGCGCAAACGAATCCCCCATTGCCCACGCAGGATCGGATATAGTATTTGAGGTGTCTTCCTTTGTTGTATTGAATGGAGGGAATTCGTACGACCCGGATAATCAATCGGATCCGCTGAGCTTTTCGTGGCAGCAAATCGCAGGTCCAGTTTTTGTGACGCTACAAGACGCAAATACTGCGACACCATCTTTTGTTGCGAACGAGATTGGTACTTATACATTTGAATTAACTGTAAGTGATGGGGAATTGACGGATACGGATGTCGTAACGGTAAGCATCATTCCACGAAGCAATAGTGGGGATAGCGGCACAGCAGTGAGCAGTGATTTTATCATTACGCTGCCGTTTGGTGTGCCCCTTGAAGAGGCATTTTTCACAACCAATGAGTCGATGCATATATCTGACGGCGTGACAGTAAACGGCGAAGAAGCGACAGTCACGAATATGGGTCCGGGAAAAATTCATGTGGGCCCGGATGCGAATTTGTGGGGTGATCTATATGCCGTCGGGGATGTGGGATTGGAAGACCGGGCAGTTGTCCATGGCGATGCGTATGTAAACGGCGAAATTGTTATCAATGATAATAGTGATTCCGGCAGGGTTTTGGGGAAAATAAAAAAAGGTAAAGTGAGAATCGGCAACATCTACGATTGGACGGTATACTGGCAAACCTCTGATGAGGAAAAACTGATCCCTGTGGACTCAGCACCAACCGAGGTTGCTCCGGGATCCTACCGGAGTTTGAATGTCCACCCCCGTGCAACAGTGGTACTAACCGGCGGGATATACTATTTTGACACGGTAACGATAGAGGCGGAAGCTAATGTAAATATTAACAGCGGCGGTGCCCCCGTAGTGTTGTATGTTCGCGATAGTTTTACAAGTCGGGGTCGATACACGCACAGTACGACAGCAGGGGACTTTCTTGTAGTGTATGCCGGGCAAGGGACAGCGGATTTAGACAGTCCGTTTAGTGGGACGGTAGTAGCACCAAACGGAACTATAAGATTGGCGCCGCTAAATGGCGGCACACATGAGGGGTCCTTTTTCGGCAAAAAATTACTGGCAGAAGCACACAATAATTTTGTGTTCACGCCGTTTGCGCATTGGGACACGGTTTTTGGAACTGACAAATGTACATCCAAAACGGGAATATATAATTGTGCAGAAATCGAGACATGGGAACAAAAGACATATGAAGAAGGTGACCTTGTTCAAGATGGAGCATTTGTTTACAAGGTTCATACATCGAACTTGGCCGGAGCGGATGAGAACCATGAGCCCGGGGTCGGAAATCGATGGCGGGAAGCATGGAGCCAAAGAGGTTACTGCAGCACGCTTGAAGATGTGAAAGAATGGATCGGTGAATACAGTTCTGAGAAGGTACATCTTTATTTTCCGTTTGATAAGATTTGGGAAGGTAATACCGAAAGGTTTGTAGAAGATATTTCCGGTATTAAAGCGGTTGTGCATGGTAATCGTGCCTTTATCTTGAAAAATGCAGGCCGAAATGGGTGTCATACATTTGACGCACTGTCGCTGAATGTAGATTACGGTATGACGGGCTCCGATCAGCCGGAGGAGCTGTCCTATGCTACTGTGGAAAAAACAACGGAAGAAAAAAACATTTCAGTAATTCTGGCTGTAAAAAGGCTTGGCGGCGGTGCAAGTACAATTCTCACAAACTTGAGTGGAACCAGATCATTGTTTTCTATAGGCTATTCGGAACAGCGCGGTGTGTTTGTTGAAATTAGAGATAGCGGCGAGGTGCACTCTGTTGAATCGGGGGACTACGAAGACCTGCCTATAGGCGTTTGGACAGAATTGGCTGTAATGGTTGAGGGACTGGATGACGGCACATCAAAGGTGTGGATATTAAAAAATGGTCAGTCGATATTGCCTGATTCAGGGGAAGGCGTCATTGTGAATGGCGAGTTGGATCTATCAGGAGGTGAGTGGCTGTTGGGTGCTTACAAGGACAACTCGCAAGCAGACGTGACAGAACATTTTGCCGGACTAATGGGGCCGACATTAATATCAGACAAGCTGATACCTCCGCAGTTGTCCCAGGGGGTTTATGCGCTGGCAGCGATGCAGCAGCAGCCGAGTGAGAGTGCGTCCTCGTCCGGAACTGAGTCGGAGATTCGCACTGCAGCACCGGCATTGCCGGCACCTAATCCGCTGTCATATGTAAAAACGATAGAAACGCCCAAAGCAAATACAATGGGTACTGCCAATGTGGTCTATCCGATAGACGTACCTCCGGCGTTTGTCGGACCGACGCCGGTACTGAACTTGAACTACTCAAGTGATCGCAAAAAAGGAAATGTAGGGGTAGGTTGGCGTTTAAATATGAGCACTATCGAAATCGATACCGGCGATAGGGGCGTGCCGAATATTGGGAACGGTGATAAATTCGATAGTCTGTTACTGGATGGGCAAAAACTCAAGTATTGGAAATCTGACAGTAGTCGTGATGATGTCTTATACAGGCTGTTACTTGAGTCTAGTTTCGTTACTGTCCGCTACGTCACTAAAACCAGCAGTTTTATTGTGGAATATCCGGATGGTCGTAAGGATCATTATGGGTATGATTGGAGTAGTAGACTCCGTGACCCAGATACGGGTTCCGTAATAAAATGGTATATAAATAGAAGAGAGGACAAAGACGGCAACGACATTCAGTATGTATGGGGAACACATCAATATACGCCTAGCGAGGAGCAGCGTTGGAATTCGATGGCATTAGAACCGCGTATTGAAAAGATACTTTATGGCAAAGGGAGTGTTATCGATTTCGAATGGAGTGGAATTAGTGGAATTAGTGGTGACATCCCACATAATCAATATATCAGTGGAAGAAGCGGTTTCCCTGTTGTTGATCCCAATCTGCTCTATAAAATTTCGTTCCTGGACCCTATTGGAAATACGTTAAAAAGTATAGAGACAAATTACGCGAGCGGAGCATTTGGAAAATTCCAATTAACCAGCGTTGTGGAACGTAACGAAGCGGGCAAAAAAACAAATGAACATACTTTTGGCTAT
>CAYWLQ010000258.1:0-4093 GCA_964458775.1 uncultured Myxococcales bacterium
TATTAGAAAAAGTTGCGGCATTAGGAGAGCCTGACGGTTTATGGAAAATAACAAAACCCAAAACATTGAATGCCGAGCAATCAGAAATTGCCTCTATGTTGTCGGGTTTGGATTATTTGCTAAGAGATCGTGCAGTAGAGGGCAAAGAATTTTTGGAAGATTCCAAGTTTGGTCTAAAAACTCCCAGAATTGAAGGTTCATTTTCCGTAGCAGGGAAAAAGACAACTTTTAAGATCGGCGGGGATGCAGAGGGAGACAAGGTTTATTTTTACACCAGCCAAGCTGACGATCTTGTGTTAGCGGTGAGCTCTGACATTTTAACTTCTTTGGATAAGTCTCTGAACGACCTTAGAGAAAAGAAGCTTATCGCCGATTCTCTTATGGATGCTGTTAAAATTGAACTCAAGCGTTCAGATGAAACAATTGTTTTGCAAAAAGAAGAAACCGGCGAATGGAAAGTACTTTCAGGAGATAATAAAATCTTAGCTGATGCTTCTGTTATATCCGACCTTTTCAGCTCGGTCGGCACTTTACGTGCAGATAACTTTATTGAAGATGACGTAAAAGAAGAAAACCTGTCTAAATACGGCTTGAAAAACCCGTCAATGAATATTGTATTTTCGTTTAAAGACAAAGACCCAATAACCGTGGATGCGGGAAGTCCTTGCGGGGATAATGCCGATTTGCAGTATGCTAAGGTTTCTAAATCATCCTCAGCGGTCTGCATTAAAAAGGATTCCTTGGCTTCAGCTCAACTGCCGATTAGTCGTTTTTTTGAAATGCTGCCTTCAAACGAAGACGGTGAAGACATAAAGAGTATAAAAATTGCGGCAGGCGATAAGTCGCTTTTGATCGAACAAAATGACGGTAAATGGCTGATGAACGGAACAGAAACCGAAGCGGATCACGAACAGGTAACCGCACTGCTCAAAGCCTTGACAGAAACAAAAGCAAAAAAAATAGACACGGAAAAAGCTATTGTTGACGTTTTGCAAAAACCTTCGGGTTCTGTGGTTTTAAAAAATTCTGACAATAAAGAAACGGTTCTTGAAGTATTTGAAAAAACGGATGAGTCTGTAAGAATTAGAAGAAGCGGAGAGCCCGCCGTTATGCATCTTTCTTTGGAATTGAACCCTATGTTGTCGGCTGATCAACTGGTGTTTAGGGAAAGAACCATGACAAAGGGAGATTCTGAACAAGTGCGGCGTATAGAAATTTCAGGGCAATCCCCGCAGATTCTAGAAAAGATAGATGGAGTTTGGAAAATTTCATCACCAATCAAAGCAGAGGCGGATATGACGGCGGTAAGAAAGCTTGCTGAATTAACCTCCTCCGTAAAGGCTGAGCGTTTCGTATCATTATCCGCATTAAAAGAGCAGGGTTTTGACCGTCCGTTTGCAACTGTAAAAACCTATTTTGCAAAGGATGACGATACCGAAGCAGTATCTGTTTTAGAAATCGGAGCTGCTGATGCTGAAGGACTCAGATATGCGCGCTTTTCCGCTGACGACAAGACGGTTTTTGTTTTAAGCGATGCATACGAATACGCGATAGATCGCCCCTTGATTGCAAGAGACTTGGTTCAAATAGATGACACAGAACTGAGTGAGCTTACATTTAAAACCGGCACCGAATCACGAGTTTTTAAAAAAGCCGAAGATGATAATTGGAAAGCCGAAAGTAAAAGTTCCTTTGATGTTGATACTCTAAAGAGAATTATTTCTGACCTATCGTCTATGAAGGCAACAGGAGCTGAATCCACAGGAAAAGCCGATACAAAATTCAATGCATCTTCATTTGTCGTTATTGCTAAATACGGATCAGATGAGTCAAAAACAAAAACACTGTCAGTAGGAGCAAAAAAAGATGCTGAATCACCGACCGGATATCTAGCAAAAGTCGAAGGATTGGACGTAACTTTTGTTATTCCCGCCCGCATAGTAGAAGATATTCTGAAATTCCTAGAAACATTATAAAAAGGGTAGATCCGACCGGCCGGCGGATCTATTTAAAACCTACTGTTTACAGGACAAAATCAAGATAGTTCTGCCTGTTCACAACCTCAAAAGAAGCATTGTCGTATGTTTCATTCCAAAGAGTAGGAGCTTTGGGTGTTTTATTTCCGTATTTGAATTCATATCCGAAAAGTTTTGTTTCTCTTTCTTCCACTAAATCTATTTCCTGCTGATTCCATGTCCTCCAGAAATAACTATTCAGCATGATGCCTTTGTAAAAATTTCGCTTAGCTCTTTCGATAAACAAAAAATTCTCCCAAAGTGATCCGATGTCGTTTCTTATATTTATAGGATTGAAGTTTAAGATAAGAGCGTTCCTTATTCCGGTATCATAGAAATAGTATTTGTTTTTCTTGACTATCTCTTTTCTGAGATTTCTGCTGAAACCTGTTAAACGAACTATTACAAATGATTTTTCTAGAATATCAATATATCGATTGACCGTTTTCGCATCAATTCCGATGCTTTTTGCAATTTCGGAAAAAGAAACCTCATTACCTGTTTGAAATGCAAGCAATCTTAGAAGGTCAAAAATCACGCGGCTGTTTCTAATTCGCTCAAAAGCGATAATATCTTTGAGAAGATATGAATGTGCAAGTTCTGAGACAATCCTGCATTTTTCCTCTTTTGACTCCGCAGTAATAACTTCCGGATAAGATCCATAAACAAGAAGGTTTTCAAGCTGTTCTTCCAGATCGTACCTGTTAAAAACCTCAGATAATTCCATTTGAGAGACAGGAAACATGGTCAAAGTTCGTTTTCTGCCGGTCAAAGGTTCTCCCACTGTTCCTGAAAGTTCAAAAGAAGAAGAACCGGTTGCTACAACCATTAGGTCAGGATTGTTGTCTATAAGCATTTTAAGACCCAAACCGGCATCAGGAATTCTCTGGGCTTCATCGATAACAACAAGTTCATATCCCTTTGCATACTCTGTAAGCCTGTCGGGATTCTTTGACGAAAAAAGTTCTGCTATCCGAAAGTCTTCACCGTTGTCAAAACGATATTTGAGCTTGGTTTTTAGTAGAAAATTCTTTAGCAAAGTTGTCTTTCCAACCTGTCTAGGTCCAAAAATAACCAAAACCTTGCCTTTTTTCAGGTATTTATCAAGATTGTCATATGCCCTAGGAATCATATTATTCTCCTTAAAAATGCTTCATTGAACTATCAAACAACATAAAATATGAAATTACAAGGAGTAATAATCCTCATAATTATATTATTATGGGGATATAGGTTCCTTGAAATAGTATTATATTTAGGAAAAAAGTTTTATAGAACAAGTTGTTTTTGGGGAGGTTTTTAGAATTTTTTGGGGACACGCACCTTAATTTCTTCTAATGCAATTCGCTCCATACTACTTGAGAATCGGAAGATCTCTTCAAGGTATATTGATCGAATTTTGGCACGTTGCATCGCAATTCCACAGAGTTTCCTAATTCTATCGATACAGACATTTCAAAAGTAGACCATCCAACAAATGTTGCTCCTGTTGATGCACTAACAGAAGAAATAGCAGTTCCATTTTGATTTCGCACAGACTAGGTGCCGGGGATACTGAAGATTGGGAAATAGTTTTAAACGAAGAGACAGTTAATCTTTTCATAAGAAACCAAAATATCTAAATAGTTTGTTTTTAAGCAGGTTCTGGATTGTACTTTTGCAGCATAGCTGTCATCTTTGTGCTGTCTGCTGCTATTTACCTTACAGTGAGAGTATTTGCTTGACAGTTATAGGGTGTATAATAGAAAACCTTGCCAAGCACTAAGAAGAGACAGTTATTTTGTATCAAGACAACATGTTTCTAAATCTATCTGTTAGCTGAAGACTGTCATTTGAAATTAAAAATATTTATTTTGCGTGTTTTAAATAATGCGCAAACACGGTCTTTGTTTGTCTAACTTGAGAAAGGAAAGAGGCGAGTTGTAATGAAGAGGGAAAGTAAAGGCAAAGTTAAAGCGGGGATGAGATTTGTGGCGGCATGTGTTGCATGTTGCGTAGTCGCGGGGGGGGGGTGCTATAGCAGTACTTCTCTCGAAAGCGACATCAATTCTTTAGGTGTTAAAACTTCTAAAAATGTT
>CAYWLQ010000259.1:0-2484 GCA_964458775.1 uncultured Myxococcales bacterium
TGATATTTGTGGCGTCTATGGAGTAGGGGTGGGAGGATTAGGAGATGCAGCCTGCACCAACGGAAAATGCACCTATGTCTGCGACAGCCAAGACAACTGGTGCCCGGAAGGGTCTAGTTGCGGTAGTAGTTTTCCCTTTAATGGTGCATGTACGATACCGTGAAACTGTAGCTATTGTTCTTGAAAAATAAAAAACATCAAAAAGGGGGACAGGAGGAAATTATGTTTAATAAACTATCCCAAACTCTAATAACCGCAGCTCTTATGCTTCTGCTAATAGCCTGCAATCAGGTTTTGCATCAAGATGCAACGGACGGAGGCGATACATCTGAAACAGAATGCTACGTTGGAATGAACGGCTGCTCCTGCACAGTGGGCAGAGGTTGTGACCCCGGACTTTTATGTGTAGATGATGTTTGTCAGCCGGTCTCCGACGGCGATACTGATTCGGATACGGACACCGATACTGACACTGATACTGATACCGATACTGACACCGATACCGATACAGACACCGATACTGATACAGACACTGACACTGACACTGATACTGACACTGATACCGATACCGACACCGATAGTGATTCGGATTTGGATGCAGGAAACAGAGATACTGATACTGACATCGACACTGAAACATATCCTGATGCCGGGCCTGACGCTGACACTGATACTGACATCGACGCCGACACTGATACTGACACTGATACCGACACTGACACCGATACGGAACCGCCGGTACCCGACTGTATAGAGGGTGATACCGAGAATGCCTGCGATGAGGGTTCTATTTGTGTAGAGGAGAAATGCGCAGAGTGTTTGCAAAACGAATATTGCGGTATCGATTGCAATCCGTGTGAGAATGAGCAACCGGTATGTGAAGGTGACAGCCCTGAAAACGCACATTGTGTTTGCGATGCCGAATCATGCGGTGAAGGACGAATATGCGGTACAGAGGGAACCTGTCTTGAATGCATAGAAGACGAGAGCTGCGGAGCAAGCTGCGAGCTTTGCGACGGAGAAACACCGGTATGCTCAGGAGAAGACGGTGCTTCCGCAAAATGCGTATGCGACGAAAACTCCTGTCCGGCAGGCCGGTTTTGTGCCGAAAACGGCGCATGTGAGCCTTGTATACTCTCTGAGCATTGCGGAACAGAATGCAATGCGTGCGATTTGGAAACTCCTGTATGCGCAGGAGAAACACCTGAAACAGCAGTATGCGAATGTACAACAGAGCCCGATTCGTGCAATGCCGGCAGCAGATGCGTAGAAGGAGCCTGCGAGGCATGTGACAACGAAGACGCCTGCGGAGCAACCTGCGAAGTATGCACAGGAACCTCAAAACCGGTCTGCGACCTGACGGCAAACGAAGGACAAGGAGCCTGCGTAGAGTGTAAAACAGACGAAAACTGCCGAGAAGGAGCAGCCCCGTTTAACTCGCCGCTGGGAATCTGCTCCCCCGACAAAACCTGCACCTGCTGGGTTAACCCTGCTAGTATAACAGCAAGTTGCACAGCAGCAAGCTGCCCGACGGGCTATATCTGCGCTCAGGACATAAAGGGTGACAACCACTACTCCTGTTTAAAACCCTGCACAACCGCAACGGGTCCGCAAAACGGCATGACCTGCGAGCCGAGGCTTCAACTAGACGGACAAGACATCAACGTCTGGGTACCCATGACCACCTGCTACGCCTTTGACAAATTCGGACAGGATTGTTCGTCAAACGCTGATATTTGTGGCGTCTATGGAGTAGGGGTGGGAGGATTAGGAGATGCAGCCTGCCTCAACCAAGAATGCACTTATGCTTGCAACGGGCAAGACACCTGGTGCCCGGAAGGGTCTAGTTGCGCATTATATTGTACGATACCGTGAAACAGTAACTATTGTTCTTAGAAAATAAAAAAACATCAAAAAGGGGGACAGGAGGAAATTATGTTTAGTGAACTGGTCCGGAGTTGACGAAATCCCCCTACCCCCCTTTCAAAGGGGGAACTCTAATGGAAACTCTAACCCTTTTTCACAGCGAGAGATCTAGCTTTTTACAACAGGGAAACCGAACAGTTTTCACAGATATAAATCTTTTATTGCTTTTTATCTTTCCCCATAATTTGGGGGAAGAAATTTTGAGCGGGTAAAAAACCTTAACTATTGGAAGTTTTCGTTATGAGTTTAATGGTGCAAGCATGTGATTTTTGTTTATTATCGGCTTGTTCAGAAGTTGCGCGATGCCACAATAAGAGCATGTATTCATTGTAAAATTAGCTTTTTTTTAAAGAAGCTCGCGACAAATTCTATAGAATGCTATATTCCGCCACTTATAATACGGAGGACGTCACATATGGACAGCACAATGAAACAAGCAATAGAGGAAAGAAAGGCGATAATTGACCTTCTCAAAAACGACCTCATAACGCGACTGAATCTGCCCTACAAGCCGGAGGATTTACACGAAGACGTTTCCCTTCTCGGTTCGGGACTGGG
>CAYWLQ010000259.1:2494-3840 GCA_964458775.1 uncultured Myxococcales bacterium
ACAATATTTCGATTCTTCGCTCTATAAACTCAATTGTTGATTATGTAATTGATTATCGAACGGGAGGAGCTGCGCAATGAGAGTATCACCGATAAAGAACCTGCTTACCCAAAGAGGAGCAGTATTTCGTGAGATTTGCGGTCGAGAGATTGCTTGCAGTTATTCTTCTTTTTCTGATGAATACAATACTGTTCGTGAGGCCGTGGGCCTTACGGATTTTTCTTTTGCCGTCAAATATAGAGTTACAGAAGAAAGCCTGGACGTTTTTGAAAAATATGCCGCCGGTTCGGTTGCCGATATTCGTTTTGGAAGAATTCTACATACCATGGCAGTTGATGAAGAAGGCATGTTGGAATCAGAGCTGTACATTGCCAATGATGATGACAAATTCATTTTATTGGGTGAAAGTTTGGTTTCGGACGAATCAGTAAAAAAGATACTTTTAGAACAGCTTGAAGACAATTCTGTTCTTGAAGATCTTTCAGAAAACCACGCTTTATTCGGACTTGACGGTTTAAATGCTTGGGCAACGGCCAGAGATCTGTTCGGTCCTGATGTTTTGGGATTGCCGTATATGTCTGTTGAAACCTATGACCTCGAAGGTATTGAGGTTAAGCTTTTCAGAGCGGGAAAAACCTCTGAATTTGGATATCTTCTAATGGTCGACGCAGCTTCTGCCGAAAAACTTTGGTTAAAAATAGAAGCCGCCGGTGAAAAATGGGGGTTAAAGCCGGTTGGTTTCGATGCGCACATGGCTTTGCGCTTGGACGGAAGATTTTTTAATATTCATAAAGAGGGTGCTGCGGTCAGAGATCCGCTTCCTCTAGGACTACAATGGATGATGGATTTGGAGGGAGATGACTATAGGGGAAAGGCCGCTCTTATGAGTCGTCGCGAAAAGGGGTTAAGCTCCAAGATCGTCGGTGCAACAGCTCTTGACAATCAATTAAGACTTAATTCTGGTGATAAACTTTTGCACCAAGGTACAGCGGTTGCATCAGTAGTAGCTGCAGAATTTTCACCTGTTCTGAATACTACAATTTGTCTTGCTTTGTTTGATGCAGAATTTGCCTATTCGGGCCTTACTTTCGAAACCGAAAAAGGCGGTGTTGTAAAAACCGTTTCCATGCCGCCGTTTACCGCAAAGAGCCTGACTGTCAGACTTGACGAGATGTGAGTTTATTATAGTGGAAAGACCGAACATCAACCGAATTAGCAGCCGATTGCGTGTTACTGTGGAGTTTCACCATGTAGACATGATGCAGGTGGTCCACAACTCTCAGTATTTTAAATGGTTTGAAAAGGGTCGTCTCAGTATTATTCAGCGATTTGTTTCGGTAAAATGG
>CAYWLQ010000260.1:0-3735 GCA_964458775.1 uncultured Myxococcales bacterium
CCTATCTCCCTATAATTACAAGCTATTTGCGTCTTTTTTATTGGGGAACTTTAGGTTAGGAGTTGCTATGACATTTCTCCTATATTTTCAAACGCTGTTTTGCAGAAGAAAACAGCCGGTAAACCGAGCTGTGGTTTCCTTATCTATATCTGTCGCTCGGCTTTGATTAATCATGCAAGAGATGCATTCAAAGCACAGGATTACCCACCATGATTTTCACTCGGTCACCGATGCCGGTTATTGACCGAGTGTAGTGATAACCGTCCTCATGCGCTTTGAGTTGCTTACCTTCCAGAACTTTCATTGCATCAATTGCCTTAACCTTGGGAACGTCTGCTTTTGAAACAATCGTCTCCATAGCGTCAGACACTTCGGCATAGACCCCTGCAACAAAGAATACTTTTTCATGGAATCCTCGGATTACCTTCTTTCCGAAGGGTGATTTGTTGGCGGCGGTGAGACCGACCTTGAGGCCGGCTGTGGTGGTTTTGAGGAGTACGAAGCCAAGAAGGTTACCGTCATTATCTTCGATGAGGAGCCAACGATTATACTCGAATAAGGCATACTTATTTGAGATGTTGAAACGATTATCGATCACACTGTAAGTTGCCACATACATTTCGAAAACCGATTCTAAGAGATCGTCATCAAAATCAATTGGGTCGAATGCTTGGTATGGAGCATCGGCGGCTGTCACCCAATCAAGCGTTGCATCAAGGACCTCCGCATTGACTCGTGCGACGAGAAAAAGGTTGGCTGTGCCCATTTATCCGACTGCCTGGTTTTTGTCTTCGGTTTCGATGTTGACACGATTGGTCAGATCTTCGGATGCCTCGTATAATCCATCCTTCTCGGCTGATGCGATGGCACTTGCGATATGGTGACGTTTGAGCAGGCGGTCTAGAATTTTGTCATTAGTGAGGCTTTTTCGGATCTCACTTTCTGTGTGTTGGTCCAAGGGTAGTGTCTCAATTCGGGCCAGTAAAAGGAGATCATCTTTGGTTGAACTGATGAGTTCTTGAATCTGCGGATTTATTATGTGCCTCGGCGCACCGCTTAACAGGTTTTCAACAATCATGAATGCAAGCCTGGATTTGTAGTCTCCGCTCAGAAACGGTTCAAAACGGGAGTACGAGGTAAGTACAGCCGTAGGGCTATTCCTACGCCCCAAAGTGACAGTCAATTGAGAGTTTTCCATATCGTTTACCAGCATCGAAAGTTTCGCCCTCGCGTCACGGATATTGAGATGCGCAACATGGTCTTTGAGTGACCCTTCCTGCACTGCACCGACTAATTTTTGCATGGTTTCTTTATCCATATTCTTATCTTCTCCCAAAGTAATACTGGTACACAATATAGCAATTGTGTACAACATGATCATATTCCAAATTTTCGACCGGTCAAGAAATATAGCATCTATGCCGATGTATTTTGGCTAAAACTGCTATCTATAAAGTGATCATATCCGTGTTGGCGACACGTTCGAATCATAATGTTTTCAAAACGAAAGCCCAATAGTTGTGGTCAAAATTTCCCCAACAGTAGCGATTTAAGTAATGAGTAACATCCTATCATCGCCGGTAACATCAAGGGCTGTTAAGTGTGTCTTTACAGGCGGAATATACACATAATCCACCAAATCCCGTTGACACGACGTTGACACGAAGATCTCATATTATGTGATATCAGGTGACGAACCGTGATGTTGTGAATTTTTGCAAGTATCCGTAGTTGTTGGTTAAAATGTTAGTTTTCAAGCACTTGCGCGTTTATTAAAAAACCCTGTTTTTGAACTACGGAACCGAGGGTCGGGCGTTCGAATCGCTCCGGGCGCGCTAATGAAAACATTAAGCCTTTCAAGTGTTTACTTGAGAGGCTTTTTTGCTTTCTGCTTCTTGTCTTTTCGCTTTGCGTCATTTTTGCGTCAGTAACGCTTGTTTACATGTACAAGTGTACAGTATCCAAGACCGTTTATTCTTTCGGGCAAGACTCCGAAATATGCTTGCCTAAAAAGAAACATACAAAACAGCCTAAATATCTAATAATTACAGCGTCCTTTAGAAACAAACCAAGAAAAAGAAGGATTTTCTCTTTTGTCAGTATGGCAAGGTCAAGAAGTTATGAGTAAACCTATAAAACATGGTAAAAAGTGGCAAGTAAGATGGTTTGATGAAAACGGCAAACGACGGTCAGAGGTTTATGTGAGTTATAGAGATGCAGAATTCGCACTGAAAGCTCATCAAACGGAAGTTGAAGAAATCCGCCGAGGGTTCAAACTGAGACCTTCGAAAGACCGTTCATTTGACGAATTGTGTGTCAAGTGGATGCAGGTTCGAGCTGTTCACAAGCGAAAGCCTCAAGATGACGAGTCAATAATTCGGGTTCACTTAAAACCGTATTTCAGCGGTCTTTGTCTCCGTCAAATAACATCCGAACGAATAGCTGAATTTTCAGCCGACCTTATGGCAACAAAAGCACCTCAAACCGTAAAGAACGTTCTAACCTTTTTGGGTTCGATGTTGAGACAAGCCGAAGAATGGGGATGGCTTGAGAGAGTTCCCAAGATACGAAAGCCGAAGGTTTCTGCAATCGGCAAAGACTACCGATGGTTTAGAACAACAGAGGAAATAACACGGTTTCTTGACGCTTCAAAAGAAGACTCATGGCCGGTTATGTTTCCCTTTTACGCTACAGCAATTTATACAGGCTTGAGAGCCGGTGAGCTTGCCGGTCTTTTGTGGGCAAATATCGACTTTGAACGTCGACTGATAACGGTTCAGCGGTCTTTTGGCGGACCCACAAAGACGGGAAAAATACGACATGTGCCGATTCTCGACATACTCTTGCCGGTTCTTAAATCTTGGAAACTGGCAAGCGGTTCAAAGACTTTTGTTTTTCCCAATAAAAACGGCCAAATGTGGGATAATAGAGGAAGGATTTTTAAGGATTTCTTTCAACGAACCCTTATTAGAGCCGGTTTTCCCCCTCGTTATGTTCATTTTCACGGATTGCGACACACTTTTTCAAGTCATTGGGTTTTGAGAGGCGGCGATCTGTTTAGGCTTCAAAAAATCCTTGGACATGCAGACGCAACCATGACTCAAAGATATGCGCACTTGTCACCCGCTGCCTATGAAAGCGATTGGGCGCGTTTCGGCGGTCCAATGGAAGATGCAGAATGTGAGGTCATAGAACTTGCGCAAACAAAATGAAAAAAAAGCTAAGCCTAGAAAAAGTTTGAAAAAACGTTCTTTTGTTTGGGCTTCTGAACCATGGATGAGCGAATTGTTATGTGCTCTTGCAGATGCAGAAGGCAGCGAGAACAAAAAGATTCTGAAAGCCTTTGCTAAGTTCGAAAACGCTGCAAAAGAGTTTGTCAAAACTGTTCGAGATGCTGAAAACAAAGCGGATTTTTGGGAAACAGCTCTAAATCAATGGCTTAATTATCACAGCGGAAAGCCAAATTGTGCACTTGCATTTATTGAGAAAAGTCGAAAGCGATTCCCAAAACCTGAACGCGCCCGTGATTTTCTTCTTTGCCCTGCTCTTTCTGAAGACAAAATAACTAGATTAATTGACAAACTGGATAGTCCTAGAAACCAGTGGGAAAAATACGTGTCAAAACATTCATCCGGAAATACACAGTATGCTATTATGAAAGCCGAGAAGGACGGTCCCAAAGAGCGGTTTCTATTTCGCTTAGGTGTTCTCCGAAGAGAGGCGGGTTTCTCGGAT
>CAYWLQ010000261.1:0-3699 GCA_964458775.1 uncultured Myxococcales bacterium
CTGATACCGACACTGATACTGATACCGACACTGATACTGATACCGACACTGATACCGACACAGACACCGATACTGATACCGATGCAGATGGCGGTGCGGATGGTGGTGACGGAGATACTGATACCGACACTGATACTGATACCGACACTGATACGGATACCGACACTGATACGGATACCGACACTGATACTGATACGGATACTGATACCGACACTGATACTGATACCGACACTGATACTGATACCGACACTGATACTGACACTGACACTGACACTGATACTGATACCGATACTGACACTGACACTGATACCGATACTGATGCGGATAGTGACGCAGATGCAGGATTGGATGGCGGCGATGACAACGATGCAGGTTGATGGTCTGACTAGAAAAAAGTAAAAAAACCCCACAAAATTAGAACACCTTATCTAAATCATTAAAAATTAATTTGAAAAAAAATTGTGGATAAGATTTATTCAGATTATATCAATTCCATATTTATTGTAAAAAGAATATAGTGTAATTAATGTTTCATTCTTGATGAAAACCATTAAAAGACTACATAATTTTCATCTCAAAATGCAGCAAATCAGACAAATAGATCTAGGGCATGGGTTTATGCCATACCGCAATCGTGCGCCGGCATTGAGTTTTTCGAGGGGATAAACCCTTTGGATACATTCTGATTTGTTTCAGTCAGAGTTTCTGAAATGCATACTAGGTAAAAGAGCTGATGGAATTGAATGGTAGAAGACAAAAATGTATTAGAATAAGAAAAATACGTTTGATAATAGTAGTTTGGATATTGAGAATAATTAAGAATTTATTTACAGGTTTTTTGAAAATGAAAAACCTTCATATACATCAAATAATGATTTTTCTAAATATCCCATATTTGTGAATGGAAGCAATAAATCATGTGGCAATGGTGAGTTGAGACAAATTCTTTTGGATGATGTCGGATGAGGAAAGCTTATCGATAAGGCATGCAAAGCCATTCTATCTAAACCGTAGTTTGCTTTAAACGCACGGTTAATGTCCCCCTTACCATAATTTGCATCTCCTATTATTGGATGAGAAATATGTTTTAGGTGTCTTCGTATTTGATGAAGACGTCCTGTGTGCGGTCTTGCTAATATTAACGATGAATATCTTGGAAAAGTTTCCAAATGGAAAAAATTTACGTATTCTGTTAACGAATTTACACGAGGTCCATTTTCTTTTCTAGGAATAGGATGATCCACTATGCCGAAATTAGGTGTAATTCCCCTGACCAATGCCAAATAAATTTTTGCAACCAGACCCTCAGAAAAAAAGTTACTAAATAATGATGCAGCGTGTTTGCTCAATGCAAAAAGAACTATTCCGCTTGTCTGTCTGTCCAAACGATGAAGAGGATATACAAAAGAACAATTAAGACAACCCATAACCAGATCAGTCAAAACAACTGTATCTTGAGCCCAACCTCTATGTACTAAAATGCCGGAAGGCTTATCAACCGCCAAAATATATTCATCTTGATACAATATTTTTAATTCCATAAAAAAAAATTAAACGAAACAAAAAAAATAGCATCAAAAAATGAATAGAAAGAAGAAGAAATTAAGATGCTGTTACTAAAGCAAAAAGAAAAGTTAGTAATTCATAGGAATCAACTTTTACCGCATTCTGATATGAAAAATAGATAATAAATTCGCTTCAACTAGAGCAAGGTACATTTTTAGTATAAACTTACGCATAATATGACGCTTGGACTCAAAAATGGTATTTTATTGGAAGGAAGATACAGAATTTACAACCGAATAGGGGAAGGCGGCATGGGGGTAGTATATGCCGCAGAACATGTTGCTCTTCACAGAAAATGTGCGGTTAAGGTTTTGCATCCCTCTGAAGCCAATGATGAATTAATGATAGCTAGATTTAAGATAGAAGCTCAAGCTTCTGCCAATATCAGACATCCAAATATTGTTGAGGTTATGGACTTTGGGATTACTCCTGACAAAAGACCCTTTTTTGTAATGGAATATGTGGAGGGAGAGTCTCTTGCTGATAGAATAAATAAGAAAGGAATGCTTCAAGAGAGAGAAGCAGCAGCAATTGCCATTGAAATATTGGGAGGATTGTGCGCAGCGCATAGATTGCGTGTTGTACACAGAGACCTTAAACCGGAAAATATTTATCTAGCAAAGATAGATAGAAAAACAGAAATGGTAAAAATCTTGGATTTCGGTATTTCAAAAATAGTTGCCGGAACTCCCAGCATGCCACCTGCTCCTATTTCCGGAAATCATCAAGCGTTGACTAGAAAAGGAATAGTGTACGGCACACCCGGATATATGGCTCCTGAGACTCTGTTTGGTACAGAAAGCATCGATCATCGAGCGGATTTGTTTTCGGTTGCAGTTATGATTTATGAAATGCTTACGGGTAAACGTCCTTTTAGAGGGAAGGATGCCCAAAGTATAATGTTGGCCACTGCAGCACAAAATCCTACAAAAATTAGAGATTTAAGGCCTGAAATATCTTCAGTAATGGAAAATATTGTTGAGAGGGGTCTAAAAAAAGACCCAATGACCAGATTTCAGTCAGCAGAGGAGTTTCAAAACAGTCTTTTAAAAGCAACACGCCGAGGGTTAGTATCCAGATTTTCAAAACCGCCATTGCCTCCAAATCCGCCAAAACATTTAATTCAAAAAGACGAAAAACCGGCTCCTCAAAAGCCTGTAAAGCAAGCAGCTGTAGTGTTAACAAAACAAATAAAGAAAACCGATGCTGTTACGAATGACAAAAAAGGAAACTATGTAGAGCAAAATAGAAGTAATCTATTTAGAAAACTAACGGTTTATTTTGCACCGATTCCAATTTTGTTTTTTGTGGGTTTAGGATACGGCATTTACCACTATTTTGTTAAACAAAAACCTGTTTTAGAAGTAAGAAATGAGGACCCGATTGATGAACGAATTGAAAATTGGAAGAAATATGGAACTATTCCTGCGAAGGAAGATAAATATGACAGGTCTGTCTTAGAAACTGTTGTAATTAATGTAGAAAGCAAACCTGAAAAGATTTCTATTTTTGTAAATGATAAAGAGGTGTTTGAAAGGCCTCTAATAATACCCAAGCACCCAAAAAAAACTATTGAGCTAAGATTCTCCTCTCAAGAATATCAAGATGAAATAAGACAAATTGTACCGGACCAAGACCAGACAATATGGGTAAGGCTTGTGAAACTTGAGACAAAAAAGAAAAGGTAATATTGTATTATTTGAGGGTTTAAGAATTGTTGAAATTCTATTTAGCTAAAACAATCGTAAAGAGGGTCAAATGTGTTTAAATGATAATTTATTCAACGTATTAGTTTGTCCAAAATGTAAGGGTGAACTAAAACATCTCGATACCCAAAAAGGTTTCGCCTGTGTTTCGTGTAATCTGTTTTATGCAATTGAAGACGAAATTCCAAATTTTTTAATAGAAGAAGCTGCTGTTTTAAACAAAGAAGATTAGAAAGATATTTGTAAAAAGCAGCTGCATTCGTATGAAAACAAAAAAAGGCTTTTTCGCGGCGTGTTGATAATTTTATTGCTGTATTTTAGTAACTATTTTCTATTTCAAAATGCAGCCAATTAGGCCAATTGATGTAAAACCAGTAGTGTCCAATACACAGAAATACTTGATAGGGCTATTTTGAAATCATTGGAT
>CAYWLQ010000262.1:0-3519 GCA_964458775.1 uncultured Myxococcales bacterium
ATTCATACGACCGCAATTCGGCAAAACCTTACGATGTCAATTCGAGCGTTAACACTTCCCTCCCAAGACGACAGCAGGAAAAAATCATCGAAATCGTCTCCGCCCTCATCGACCAATACAAAAGAAAAACCGGCTGACACTATGCCTCTCCAAATCTGCTGCTCGTCAATGACGCCGTTGGGGACCGCAGACGATTGCGTTGGTAATTCTTTACTTAAATCTGCTGACAGGAAATATTTAGGGCTACGCCAAGACCGGCAAGTCGCCTTAGTAGCTCAGGACTTTGCTCTATATTGCATTGTTCTTTATAAAACACATTCACATTTAGCACTGCCTCTTTAACTCCCGCTGCTTGAAAAGACGGCAGATGATCTTTAAGAATATCAAGTATTCTTGCCCCAGGTGAAAACAGATCTGCAGAATCTCCATCATTCTTAAAATCTATCTCCGCACTACCGTAAGGAATAGGTCTCCCTTTATAACGCCCAATTGTTCCGTTTTCACCCGGTTCGTTTTTACGGTCAAAACGAATACCTGTTTTACTCTCCGCTATCTTGGGTGAAAACGTCTCACCCCAAAGTCTACAATATCCTTCTATTTCTAGTAGCCGATTTGTCATGGCAAATATAACTCCATCAAGACATCCGTAATAAACGTTTTCCCTGATATTGGATTTCTGAATACGATGTATCCTGCATCGGTGAGCCCTATATCTGGATTTCTTGCGCCAAGCATTCTCAACTCTGTTGCGAAGTCATTTATAATTTGAGGTTTTATTATTCTATGGAAGTTGCTTACATTTGTGCCGATTGTTCTTGCTAATTGCTGCGCGTTTGGAAAGGTCATACGCAGCCCTTGCGCCCCAACAGAGTTCCCGGCGTATACAATATTTGCGCCCCTTGTAGCCTGAGGCATAATCGAATTCCAAATTTGTATGGCCGTATATTTCAAATTATCCCATTGACTTGCTAACCAAGTAGATGCTGCACCAATTCCAGCGACCACGCTCTGTTTCACAGGCGCAAAAGCCGATAAGACAGCTGACGGAGAAGGCATAGGGAAGATAAATATTGGTACTATATCTCCATTTCTTATCATCCTTTCTCCGTCCGACATACCCCATTCTGATTCCATATTGCTCAATGACGTAGAGTCTCTTGCAGATCTAGCGTCCGTGTAAATTGTTAGTTCCGGCTTTTTCGCTGTCCCATTGTCATCGTAAGGCCCGATATACGATCCATCGTCGTCCCAAAGGGAAGATCCAGAACTACCGTTACTGCCAGAATTACCGCTACTGCCGCTTCCAGCGGGTGTCCAGTCCTGCCAATTCGTACCCTGCCCACACCCTGGATCCGGACATTCGCTAAAAAGGCCCGAAAGGTCAACAAAGTGTACCGGATTGCCATTGGCGTATGCGTAGTGATTCCATCCCGACATTGCCGGGTCCGGCGAAATAAACATACCCAATTTCGGATCATAATAGCGCATGTTGAAATAGTACAATCCTGTCTCGCTATCATAGACTTGATTTGTAAATTGCCGCTCGCCTGTGTCCGACGCTTCATTTCCGGTTTCAGACCACTTATTTCCGAAAGGATCGTATACACTTTTCGACAGTACCTGCCCCTCCTCATCGGTGGTTATGATGGTGCTGCCGATATGATTTGCAATCGGATACCTCACCTTATTTTGTCCCGTTTTGGTAGCAACTACTAAAGTGCCGTCGGTTATGTGATTGTTCATCGAGTCTTCTTTTTCGACGAACAACGGAAACAAATAGTACGATTCCTTCTCAACGCCGTCTAAACTCGCACTCTTCTTGTATATTCTGTTGCCTTGAGCATCGTACTTATAGTCTACCCTCAGGTCTGTATCTTCAACCGATTTCAATGTGCCGTCTGCGCTAAAACCAAACTGACGTGAGTTGACCTCTATGCCGTCAGGATCCAGTGTTTGCACGGCTTTCATCTCACCCCAAGGATTGATCTCAAATCGCTTTGTAATGGTGTCTCCTGCATTATCGGTCATAACAAACTCTTCCGGAACCGCACTGCCGGACAAATATGTGAGCGCTCCGTCATAGTTGAAATTCGACGATATCTTCAGGCGATCTCCGACATCATATTCATAGCTGTTAGACTGCAACAAGGTATCATCCGTTAGTAATTTGTTTGTGGCTTTGGATAGCCGACCCAAGCTATCATAATCATAACCCAAAACATACCCGTTTTCATTCTCAATTTCGCTGATGAGTTTTTGAGAATTATACCTGTAGGTTGTTGCAAGCAGTGTCCGGTTCGATCCGATTTCTAGACTGTTTGCAGTAATTGACTTTAGCAGATCGTTCTCTTCATAATACCCGAATTCCGTTTGAATGCCATTTCCGCTTTCGACAAGTGTTCGTTGTCCAAGCGCATTATAGTATATTTTGTTAATATACGGATTTTCACCGTTTATACTATATAGCCTACCGCCGCTATCATACGTATATTTCACAAGCTCTTCGTCGGGATAAAGTACTTCTTTGGTTCTACCATAGGGATCATATACGTATCTCATATATGCCTCACGGGTATGAATTTTCCCGGTAGCACTATCCGCTTTATTAAAAGTTCTTCTTTTTTCGAGGGAATCACTTGAGTAACTGTATACCGTTTGTAATTGCACATCTTGAATTTGGCCGTCTGCATATTTGCCGACTTTCGTGGACTCAAGCCTGTTTGAATCCCATATGTGCTGACCGTTGTCTAGACCGGGATAATAGGTAAAACCAATATCTCGGTCGTCCCCTTCGTAGTCCACAAAGGTTGGACGTCCAAAATCGTCATAGTAGAGGAATGTCTCCCGAGTACCGCCTCCATTTTCTATTAATCCTTCATGGGTCACTTGGCTCGTCAGGCCCTGTTCGTTGTAAACATAACTAAATCTCCCTGCATCCGGCGTGGTCATCCACTCCACTCTGCCAAGAAAATCTAGTTTCTGTCCAGAAATACGCCCAAGGGGATCCACCACAGAATACTCATATGGAGAATATATTTCTTTACGCAATATTTGCTTTGTCCCGTCTTCACCCACCTGCACCACACCGATGGTTTCTCCGCTGACATGCTCGTATATGCGTGTTTCTTCGTTTTCGCTGCTCGTAATTTTGGTCTCAAAAAGTGTTAAATTCACATCTACATCATGATTATCTGAAGTTTCCTGCCAATTATCGATGACCTTATATTCGAATTTGTTAAATGACCCATCACTTTGTGTAATCCGTGATATCTTTCCAAGCTCGTTATACTCAAACACTGTAGGAGCGATCATTTCATTTTCTACAAACGACAAATCCGAGGGATTATATTCACGGGTTGTGTTTTTCCCTTTTTTATATATTCTTCCATATTCGTCGAATTCGAGTTTCCCTGATACAACCGATTTCGTCTCCCCTTCAACTTCCATACGCGCTCGCTCTTGAATCAGACGGCCCGTTGCGTCATAACAGTTAGTCAATTGAATCGGCTCTCCTTCTTG
>CAYWLQ010000263.1:0-3473 GCA_964458775.1 uncultured Myxococcales bacterium
GCTGCTGACAAAGCTGACCGTGCTCGCCATCGTCATTGTGGAATGCTTTGTGTTGTTCGCCGGCATGGCAATGTATGCTGTTCAAGTCAGACGAAAAATTCGCATATTTCCGACAGGAGGCGAGTCCAATCCCGGTCTCGCCAAGCAAATGCTCAAGTTTGCGGCACCGATCTTCCTCAATTTCGTCGGCGGATTTCTGTACACTAAAGTCGACGTGTTATTCGTCAAGTACTACCTGACCGGCAGCGATACAGCCGAATACTTCTTGATGATGTATATCTTTCAGTTTCCGCTGCAGGCCTTGGGTGCATATCTCTATGTGCTCAACACGGAAATCTCTCGGTGTATAGGCGAGAATAACTGGGAGCGTATCCGTGCGCTTTTCAAGAAATCGATTTGGATGAGCGCCGCCTTGGGGTTTGGGGTTACCGCCTTGTTCATAGGCGCATCCTATATTGTTCCTTTAGTGTTTCCGGAGTATCGCGGGACTGCACATCTCATGCGTCTGATATCGCCGATGCTTATCGTTAAGTGCGTTGCTCAGGTGGCAAGCGGCGCATTCATGATTTCTTTGGGACGGGTGCGATTAATGGCTGCGATGACCATTGGAGGCGGTGTGCTCAACATGATTTTAAACTACCTGTTCATCCCGCCCATGGGGGTGGACGGCGCGGTTTATAGCACTGTTATCGGCCATACATCCGTGGGCATCTTGACTGTCGTCTTCGTGATGCGCGCGCTTCGGCACTCGGATGTCACGGCAGTGGAGACGACAGGGAAAGATAGAAACGAAGGACTGCGGAAATGACTCTCCGTGTCAAAATTAACTTTGCCGATTTCTGGAAGCTGCAGGCAAATCCGCACCCGATAGAAGGCAACCCAATTTACACGATTCTCAAAGATCACTTTACACTAGAAATATCCAAACAACCGGATTTTCTCGTTTACTCCTGCTTTGGTCGGGATTTTCTCAAGTACGATTGTGTCCGAATCTTCTACACAGGTGAGAACGTTCGTCCTAATTTCAACGATTGCGACTATGCCGTATGTTTCGATTATCCCCAAAATGATAGGGGATATCGACTTCCTCTCTATCGGTTGTACAAGGAATATTCTGATGTGCTAGGACAAAAGAACGCAGCTGTTGAGGCGGCTTCCAATAGAAAATTCTGCAACTTCATCTATTCCAATCGCGGCGCGGCGACCCGCATTGCGTTTTTTGAAAAGCTTTGCCGATACAAGACTGTCGATTCTGCCGGAAAGGTGCAAAACAACGTCGGATATCGTGCAAAAGACAAAATCGACTTTATGCGGCAATACAAATTCTCCATTGCCTTTGAGAACTCTAGATACCCCGGCTACACCACAGAGAAAATCTTGCATGCGTTTGCAGCAGGCACTGTACCCATTTACTGGGGAAATCCACGCATTGCGGAAGATTTCAACCCAAAGTCCTTTATCAATTGCAATAACTATCCCGATCTGGATGCGGCTGTAGCACAGGTTATTGAGGTCGACCGAAACGACGCCCTATATACCCAATATCTTCGTGAGCCCGCTTTCGAAGGCGGTGTGGAAAACGAATTCAACCGAATGGAAAACATTTTGGGGTTTTTCGAAAAAATTTTTTCGAGCGGCAGAAGGTACACAGCAAGGAAAAAAACGGACTTTTTCCGGTGGGCGGGTTTCCAATGCATCAAAGGAATTGTTCGCCCCTTCAAGAAACCCGGCGAATAGTATCTACCGGAAATACATACAAGCTGTGACTATTATCAACATGGTATCATTTCTGCACCACAAAAAAATCGAAAGTGACGGCGATCTATCGCCGAAGAAACGTCTTCTTGTTCAGAATGCCTGTCTTAGTCGGAATTGAAGGATTAAAACTCACTAAGAATACTTTCATACAATTCTGTTTAGAGATCTGATCGAGATTTTTTCACGCTTCTCCTACACCCCGGTCTCCCAAACCTCTTTGTTTTTCTCCAGCCAGATTTTGCATTCATCTGTTGCTTTAAAGACCGACCTCAACAGACTCCAGAATTTAGGCGAGTGATTTTTGTACTTTAGATGACACATCTCGTGTGCTGTTACGTATTCGGCTATTTGTTTGGGGGCAAAGATGAGATGCCAGTTTATATTAATGATCAGATCTTTGCCTAGGCTTCCCCATAAATGCTTTTGGTCTTTTACTCGCAGGGCTTTGGGGTAAAGGTTAAGTTTTTTTTCATAACGGCGGACAAAAGCGTCGCAGTCGATTTTTAGCTGATGCTTCATCCAGGTTTCGAGGGCTTTTTTAATTTCATTGTCATTTGCAGGTCTTGTTTTGGGCACATTGATAAAAAAACCGTTGTTGTAGGAGACGGCAATTTCTGTTGTGTCTGCTTGATTTACAAAGAGTCGCATCATACGTCCTCGATAAGGAATTTTGGCACCGCATGCAAATCTTGACGGTTGGGTTTTGTGATGCTTCTCAGCAGATTCTCTAACTTCCTCGGACTTGGTAAAAATCCATTTGCTGCGGCGCAAAACAAAGTCTTCGATGATTTGCTCGTCGGCGTCGGCAGGAGCTGACACATCTACTCGGCCGGGAGTTACTATAACGGTAAGCCTTCTCGATCGCTCCACGCGATGTAGGTAATAGAAAATTGCTGTGTTTCCCACAATTACCTGTCTCATATTGTCCTCTCGTGGTGTAAGAGGGAATATTCTTCTACTTTGTCGACTCCTTCTTTTAGTGGCTCGTAGGAGATGTGGTGCAGCAGGCGTTTTACTTGTCTTCTCAGTTCTTTTCTAAGTTCGTCTTTTTTCTCCCAGCCTTTGGGCGCCGTGTCCTTTGAGCTGTAAAGTTTGTCGATTTCTACGGCTGTTTTTTGCAAGCTGTTTAGGACGTCCCTGCCGTTGGAAAGGTAAACCGCATTCAAAGAATCCGAAGCGATTTCAACAGCTGTTGCAGTCAAAGATTCCAAAATTCTAAAAATGCCGTGCGCGGTCTCGGTAATGCCCAAAGCTTTGTGAACACTGCCTTCGGAGATTAAATCGTTTTTGCAATTTTCATATTGTTTTAGAGCTTCAGCGTGGCTGATTTGTTTGTTGCGCATTTTTTCGATTATTTCCATTAGTCGCTCTGAAAATGATCGGTATTGCTCTAGGTTGTCCTTCATTTTCTCTGAAATTATTTTTTTGAGTTCCACGGCTTTTCTAACCGCTGCGCGCTCCAACTCTTGTTCGGATTTGCCTTCTATAACAAAATCGTTATCAAAATCCGCGTCGGTTATGTTGCGCAGCTTTACGATGTCTATCATGCCGGTAATTTGAAGCTCCTGCTCCAGCATTTGACGCACTTTGGCGCTTTCGCTGATAAGTAAACGGTCTTCTTCTTGTTCGAAAGTTTGGGTGCCGCGCATCAATAACAGGCCTACCCATTTACATAAGGTTTTGTATTTTAAAACCGCAGGGTCAGGAGATAGGGC
>CAYWLQ010000264.1:0-3471 GCA_964458775.1 uncultured Myxococcales bacterium
AGCTCAGTATTGGTAAGTTTTCTGTAAAGCCCTATTACTTTACAACATTAATCCTTTCTAATCTTATACAGTCACAAATTCCCCTCTTCAGCACGCTCGTCCGCTTCGGCTATTTCTTCCAGCTTTGCGGTCAGCTCCGGGTTGTCTCTTGACCACGAAAACAACAGCTTTCTTACTTCTTTTTTTGCTTTAAGCTCAGGATCATCCGATGCTGCTTTTAACAATGCCGACATTATCGGGTCGGCTTTTGACCTTGTTGACGCTGCTTTCACGGCTGATACCCTTACTCCCCATGCCGGCTCTTTTTCGTGATTTATATGTCTTGCTATTATTTCGTCTGCTTCTTGGGTTTCCATCAAGCGAACCGCTTCCACTGCTCCTCCTCTTATCGTCGGATTCTCTGATTTTAACAACGGTCTTATCGTTGTCAGGGCATTGACGTCTCCGAAAATGATTGAAGGCAAAAGTCTCAGAATTCCCTTTTATAATTCCCTGCAAATATTTATTTGCATATATATAATTATTCGCTTCTAGGCTTGTATTCTGTACAATAACCAATTTCTATATATTCTAGTATGGAATATTGAACAAGTCTATGTGAGACAATTGAAAAATTGCTTCATTGCCGAGATCATCATTGGAGAAGATCAATTGTTGGCCGTTTATTTCATACCGTCTAACTGACAACAATACTCTTTCAAGAACATCTTTTCCCTCATAGCATTCATCCGGACAGAAATCCTCTGATAAAGGTTCAATCAAATTAAATGGAGGAAACTCTTGTGCTAAAACATAATTGAAGGAAATCTGTACTGAACTTTCAACATTAATACTTACAGAAATCACCCAGCGATAAAACATGCCTTGCCCCGAGATAGAATCGCTATCATCAAGGGTAGAAAACGCTAAAAAATTCAGTTCAAATTCTGGATGATCGGTATCGAGTTCGTAACTGTAGTCGGGATTTAGCTCAAACAACTTACCCTCTTCCTTCAAAGAATACAAAAGCCATGAGTTATTTGACAATTCAACAGGACCGGTTTCGTCGGTATCCATAGTATCACTTGAAACAAAGGTATCTGTATCAACAATTGAATCGCTCGAATTTTCACTGTCAGTTTCTTTTTCGATATAATCAGAACTATCCGTATTTCCAACTTCACTGCTCTTGTTCTCTACAGTTGTGCTTTCTTGACATCCAAAGATTAAAATCACACCAAACAACAATAAAACAACATGCAATCGATGCGTTAGAATTGTTTTCATTTAAATCCCTCCTTCTTTTTCTTAGCAAAAAATACTGCTAATTAATTTCAATTATATCCGGGCCGATTGCAGAACAAGAAGCACCGTTTGCAATAACTGTTGTATTATTACTTGAATCCACTAATTTTACTTCTATTCGGAGCAAAGTAGTAGGAGTTCCCGTTTGAAGTACCATTAAACCCTTTGCACTAATTGATGTTCCGGCCGCCAAGGGTATCGCAGTCAAATCAACAAATTTTTTACCAACACGAACAACAGTAGTTTGACCGGTATGAACCACAGAATACTTGTCCCCTTGGCTTTCCTTCCAAATATTAAAGAAAACTGCAGACGGATCATCAAAACTCATTTCGATAAGGTTGCCGGTAGTCAGAGAAGGTGTACCGCCTTCAATTGTTAATGTAATAAGAGCATCTCCATTTACCATAGTTGCATTTGTTATCGGATAAGAACAATCAGAAAACTGCACATTACGCTGAGCAACCTGGAAAGACCCTGGTGCATCATATGTATTTGCAGGAGCACTTTGGCTATTTGAAATAACCGATGCAAGAACACACTTGTGCCCGTTTATCGCTGCATTATTCGGTGCCGTCCAAGTAATCGGTCCAATCAATGCACTGCTCCCCGGATGAACAACTACATTATCAGTAATGGAACCGCTTTCGTATCCGTTTGTAACCGGAGACCACACAACAGAAAGCGCCGATGGATCTGCTATATAGATAAATGCCTTTGCATTCTCTACAGGAACGCATCCAAAATCATTATGAACGCGCACGTAAAAATCATATGTTTCGCCGGGGGCCAACAATGCCTCAGAGGCAATTGCATTCACTTCTACAGGAGTTCCTGTTGGAACAACAAAAATATCAGGACTTTCCCAAAAGGGCTCACCGGCATAATTAGATGGCAAAACCCCAACATCAGAAGGAACATCTTTGATATAAATTCTATTCGCGTTAGAATCGCAAACTCCTGAGGTAGAAGACAAATATTGAGTATATACTAAATCTTCTGTTAAAGATACCAGCGGTGAAGGACCACGCACAAGAAACAAGTTACTGGTTTCTGCCGTAATCAAATGAGTTCCAATTGCTGTAGTATCAAACAAAGGGTTAGAAACACTGGGACAAACACCCGGCCATGGGATCTCCGGCTCAGGGCCTATTGCATTAACACACGATCCGGCAAGAATGCGAGTTAACACCGATGTGTCCGTAAATTGGGCTTCAGATCTACCCCCTAACCCAAAAAAATCACCGCTTACATCCCTAAGCCCAGTGTTCAATTGCATATAATCATACTGTACAATAGCAAATAAATCATTTAACGCATTATAGTTATTTGTGTCATTTCCATTTAATGCAGCTAAGTTATCTTTCCACGATCCATTTCTATCTACCCATGTCATACGTGTTACCATTCCAATAACCGGATCTCCATTATTATCTTTGTATGTAGATACACCAATTGATGCGTAGTCATATTGCTGAAGTCCGGTACTTCGTGTTCCAATCAAATTGCTTGACGGTCCTGTTTTAAAACAATACGTGTGATATGCATTCCAGTCTTGATTCTCGGGACATGGCACATCTATCGGAACACCACATGCCTGGGTACGATTGATCTGCCAAATACACAAATTAGCACCTATGCTGTTCTGTTGTTTATACTGCTGTATTGCAAACTGAACCACTCCTACATCTCCAGTACTCGCATAACTACTATCTTGCTTAGCAAAAAACTTATTCGTGTTAAGTTGCACACTAAACTCATCAGGTCTTGAAATAGTTCCCGTACCAGTAGTCCGAACATCTGTAACCCCGCCGTATGAGACCAGTGTTGTTTCTAATTGAGCATATTGCAACGGAATATAACTTTCTTTATCTAAGGGATCAACAGGTTGTGACATCACTGCCCATTGAGCTAATTCTGGATATCTATCACCTTCTTGTTCATCCTCTGCACATGGAACCTTCATCCAACCATCAGGAGAGCCAAGATAGCACCCAACCTCACGAGGAGGTACAGGCAACCTGCCTGGAGGCTTAACAGGAATTTCATAATCAGAATCAGATTTTATTTCATCCCAGTGGTCATACGGCACAAAATTTATCGGCGTGCGTGCCTCTGCGTTTATGCTTTTGCCGATAAACTGCCCTTCGTGGTTTCCTCCGTTTAGAGGCGCAAGCCTAATTTCTG
>CAYWLQ010000265.1:0-3468 GCA_964458775.1 uncultured Myxococcales bacterium
AAAAACTGATGTTTGCGATGACTCCAAACGATGTTTTCAAATCTCTGAATTAGATCGCTTTTGTCTATCGAATATTTTACCAGTTTATAGCGAAAGAAATTTTGCTTCAAATATCCCAAAGTTAAGTTTATCAAACAGAGGCATCCGGCATAGGAAGAATATTGTAAAGATTCTTCGGTCAGCAAATCCTTGGTGAACAGCTTTTTGGCAATTTTTCCATTGGGGTTTGCTTTTGTTTCCGATAAAAAAAACGATACAATGTATAATCTTGAGCTTTTTGTGATAAAACCTGATTTGAATAACAAAGGGAAATAATTGGCCATGAAATTCAAGTTTGACCCCAATCAACAATATCAATTGGATGCTGTTAAGGCAGTCGTAGATCTTTTTGACGGTCAGGCCAAAAATGCCTCGGATTTTTCGGTTGTTCAGTCGACTTGGGGAGAGGGCATTTTTAACGGGCTTGTTCGTTCTGAGATGGGTATCGCCAACCAGTTAACTATTTCTGATGAAACTCTTTTCCTTAATACCCGAGCAGTTCAGCTTCGTAACGATATTGAGGTGCCTCTCAAACAGGAGGAGGGGGTACTTGAAGCATGGGATATTGTGGATTTTATATCCAATACAGGTCGCATGTGTCCTCACTTTTCGGTTGAAATGGAAACCGGTACAGGCAAGACCTATGTTTATTTAAGAACAATTTTTGAGCTGTCTTTGAAGTACGGTTTTAAGAAGTTTATTATAGTTGTTCCTTCGGTTGCAATTCGCGAAGGTGTTTTAAAGAATATCGAAATTACTTCGGAGCATTTTAGATCGCTTTTTGAAAACATGCCTTTTGAACATTTTGTTTATGACGCGAAGAATCACAACAGACTTAGGCAGTTTTCGGTTAGCAATACACTGCAGTTGTTTGTTATAAATATCGATGCGTTTAGAAAAAACTTTTCCGGAACCGATGAAGAGCAAAAGAGCAACGTTATCTACAAAGAAAGCGATAGGTTTTTGGGGCGGCCAATTGAGGCTGTTCAGTCAGCCCGTCCCATAGTTATTATTGATGAACCTCAAAGTGTGGATTCCACTGACAAAGCTCAAGAGGCAATCAAGGCACTAAATCCTCTGTGTACGCTGAGATATTCGGCTACGCATCGCAATCCTTATAATTTGATTTATAGACTTGATCCCGTTCGTGCATTTGAATTGAAACTGGTTAAGCAGATTGTGGTTGCCGGGACAGCTGCGGAGGGCGGTGCCAACGATGCGTTTGTCAGACTTGAACATATTGACCTTAAAAAAGGAATTCGTGCCAGGGTGAGAATACACGTTCAAGCTAAGGATGGACCTAAAGAAAAAACCTTATGGGTAAATCAGGGAGATGACCTGTTTGCTAAATCTAATGAGAGACATGTCTATGTTAACGGGTTTGAAATAGCTGAGATAAACGGAGAGCCTCAAAACGAATATATTCGCTTTGCAAACGGTACAACAGTCAAACTCGGACAGGAAATAGGAGGTATGGTAAAAGATGTTCAGCGAACTCAAATCCGACATACGGTCAAAAAGCATCTTGAAAGAGAGCTTCAGTTTAAAGGACGAGGAATTAAAATTTTGAGCTTGTTCTTTATTGATCGAGTCGCAAGCTATCGCGATTATGACAACGCGGGTAAGCCTGTGTCCGGAAAATTCGCACTTGAGCTTGAATCGGCAATATCGGACTTTTCTAAAGATCCTCGCTATAAAGAAATCTTGTGGCTAAAAGAAACCTCAAGTCGACTGCACAACGGATACTTCGCAGCTGACAAAAAGGGAATATTAAAAGATACAAACGGAAGAACCAAGGATGATGATGATGCGTATACGTTGATAATGAAAGACAAAGAACGTCTGCTTTCGGAAAGTGAGCCGTTGCGATTTATTTTCAGCCACTCGGCACTGAGAGAAGGATGGGACAATCCCAATGTTTTTCAGATATGCACGTTAAACGAAACCAAAAGCACAATAAAAAAACGTCAAGAAATCGGTCGAGGAATGCGACTTCCAGTCGATCAAAACGGTTGTCGAATTTTTGACGATTCGGTTAATCGATTGTTTGTAATGGCCAACGAAAGCTATGAGGAATTTGCTCGCACGCTGCAGGCAGAATACGAAGAAGATTGCGGTATAACTTTCGGTAAGATTCCTGTTACTGCTATTGCAAAACTGAAGTTGATTAAAACAGACGGAAATGCGGAACCGATAGGCCGTGAAGCTGCCGAGCGTATAAAACGAAAACTTGTACAAGATGGAATAATGGATACTGAAGGGCGAATTCTACCCAATGGAGATGTTCGGCATTCTGACTTTTCTCTAACTCTCGACGATGAATATAAATCTCTTGAGACCGCTGTAACCGAGCTTCTTTCTGCATACTCCATCGGAAAGCATATTCGCAGAGAAAAAGATGAGAGGACAAATCGTTTAAAAAAAGAAATACGGCATTCACCTGAGTTTATGGAACTATGGGATCGCATCAAGCCAAAGACTACTTACAGAACAGAGTTCAGTACAAATGACCTGATTTCCAGAGCTGCATCTGCTATTTCGGCTATGGAGAAAATAACGCCTCCAAAGGTTCGCATTTCTGCCGGAAAAATCGGCGTACTAGCAGGCGGAGTTACAACTCAAGCGGTAAGCATAGCGGAAGAATCTCTTACCTATAGCAAAATGCAGACTCCTGATATTTTGGCTTATCTTCAGGCAGAGACAGAACTTACAAGGTCTACTTTAGCAGCCATTCTCAAGAGATCAAACCGAATGCATGACTTTTTTGTAGACCCTCAGCGTTTCATGGACAAAGTGTCCGGTTTGATAAAATACGAACTCCACCGTCTGCTGGTAGACGGAATAAAATACGAAAAACTAAGCGGTCCCGGTTCCGAATACGAATGGGAGCAAGTACTCTGTGACGACCGAGAAGTTGTCGATTACTTAAACGCTGTGAAAGTTGATAAATCAGTACAGGAATATGTTGTCTACGAATCAGAAGTAGAACGCCGGTTTGCCGAGCAACTCGATCAGCGCGAAGATATAAAGCTTTTTATAAAGCTTCCTAGAAAATTCATAGTGGATACGCCGCTGGGAGGTTACAACCCGGACTGGGCCATATTGAAACAAGACGGCCAAGCTTTTTATTTGGTAAGGGAAACCAAAGCGAACAAGGACACTCTAAAGCTGAGAACCTCGGAAGCCGACAAAATCCAATGCGCAAGAAAGCATTTCGAAACAATAGGAGTGTCGTATGAGGTTGTGATCACTGCGAATGAGGTTTGAGAGATTTGCCCGATAAACACATAACTATTTAAAATTCTTTCCAACTCAAAAAACATCGTCTTTTTTTATTTTAATAAGGAAGGTTAAAGGCAGTTCAAACTAACAGTGTTTGCATTTTGTTTGAATTAGACGAGGGAAGGTAACAGAAATGCAATATTGGAT
>CAYWLQ010000266.1:0-3461 GCA_964458775.1 uncultured Myxococcales bacterium
AGTGTCAGTATCAGTGTCAGTATCAGTGTCAGTATCTGTGTCAGCGTCTGTGTCAGCGTCTGTGTCAGCGTCTGTGTCAGCATCAGTATCAGCATCGCCTGACGTATCAGACGCATCCGGATCGTTGTTGTCTCCTCCTTTGCATGCAATAAATGTTAATGTTAAGGTTAATGACAATAAAAATAAGTTATTCATAAAAATACCTCCATGGTTACAATCCTGTTGTAACACAATGAAAGTATCCAAAGCCAAAATAAATTATTCAAAAAAATAAAAATTGTATTAATTGCATAAACTTGCAGTATTTGTAATTTTGTTTTCCGTTAGAAATTCGATTAGGTAGGGAAGAATCTCTATAGATACTATTTAGTATCCGTCTTTGCTTACGGCATTCTGTGTTGATTGACGTTATATATTAGCTTGAAAGGCAGGGTAGGTATGCCGATGAGAGAAGTCGTCTATTATTTTTCATTGTCCATGTTGTTCAATATCTTCGTGTTTTCAGAGTATACGTATGCAAAAGAACGCCAAATGGGTAAAGGAATAGAAGATGTGGTTTTTTCACAAAAGGGAGGAATGCTGTTGCCCAAAGAACAGCAGGTTTTTGTTAGAACAAACGATGAATGGACAGGATTTTCCACTTTTTATGTAGGTTACAGATATTCTGTTAACCGATACTTTAATGTCGGTTTTGAAGCAGCGGCAAGTCCTATTCCTCATGTATATTTGGTAAGTTACCTTATGCATTTCAAGTTGTTTGAGAGCAATAACAAAAGAATATTTATAGGGGCAAAAACCCACATGGGTTACAAATACCAAGATAGTGATTTTTCATCGGAAAAATGGGTCAATATTGTAAACGAAGATTATTTGGTAACACAAAGGAACGGTGTTTTCTTTGTGCTAGATTTAACTGCGGCAATTAGATTTGGAGATTTTAAACGTTTTGCGTTTTATTACACTGTCTATCCAAAATTAGATGTGGACCTTGTTGATGAAAACGATCGTCTACAGTTCATGTTTTCGCCCGGAATGCTAGGTTTCGAATTTAGATTTAGAAAAAACCCAATGTGGAGTTTTGCAGCTGAAATAGGCTATACAATACCTATTCCGTGGTCAAGTATACCAAAAGGAAGATGGGTGAATTTCCCGTCACTCGGCAATCTAGGATTTTATTACCGATTTTAAAGAAGAAAAAATTTGTGACCCCAACGAGAATCGAACTCGTGTTTTCGGCGTGAGAGGCCGACGTCCTAGACCGCTAGACGATGGGGCCAAGTTCGGGGATAAGGATTCGAACCTTAATTAACGGGGCCAGAACCCGTCGTCCTGCCGTTAGACGATCCCCGAAAAAATCGTCGAACGGGTTCATAGCGAAGAGACTAAATGTTGTCAAGCTTCAATAATATATAAGAATTATTTGTCCTGTTTCAAAAACTATTTCGCAATGACATTGGATTATATCAATAGTTATTTAGTTTATTCATAATTGAATCCTTGAATGTCGAAGTTCATTAGGTATTATAAAAAAGTTTTAAATCTTTTTTGAAAGATAAGTGATTGGAGAGCAAAATGGAGAGAGATTCTAACAATGTTAGACGGTTAAATGGATTCATAATAGGTATTGCGCTATTGGGGTTGTCTCTAACAGTTCCAATATCAATATTGGCATCGGTTGACTATTTCGGCGCAGGAGACGGTCATTCCGGTTCGATAGAAGTATTGGCAGGAAACACTGTGGTAAATGACTATGCTGCCCTAAACGCTGACATTGCTTCCGGTGATTTGACAGTTTCTGTAGGAAATGCGTCAGCTTTTGCAGAGGGAGATCTGGTGTTGATTTGGCAGGTTTCAGGAACGGCGGTAGCCTCTATCTCCGGAGATCAAACTCCGATTGATTTGAATTCCGATAATGTCGGTCTAATGGAATTTGCCAGAGTTCAGAGTGTTTCTTATGGCGATAATATTTTGTTGTTGGCTTTTCCTATGGTTAACAGTTTCTATGCTGACAGCACACAGGTTGTTAGAGTTCCGGAGTATACCGATATAGATATCAATCCGGGAGCAAGTATTGTTGCTGCTCCATGGAACGGTTCAACCGGAGGAATCGTTGTGTTGTTTTCAATGGGACCTGTTCGCAATGAGGGAAGAATTTCTGCTGACGGAGCCGGCTTTAGAGGCGGTGTTTTTATTAACGGTCCGGGTAATTATGAGTGTACAGCTTTGGATGAGGCACCGCCGAACGGTCAGCAAAAAGGTGAGGGTATTGACGGTTTGTGGCCTAGCGCAACAGGTTACGGTAATCTGGCAAACGGCGGCGGCGGCGGAATATGTCATAATTCAGGCGGCGGCGGCGGCGGTCACGGGGGACAGGGCGGAACAGGCGGTCTAAGTTGGAGCGGTGATGACAGTAGACCTTACGGCGGCTTAGGAGGAGCTGCTGTGGATTATTCGATGTTTGAACGAGTAATATTTGGCGGCGGCGGCGGTGCCGGTGACGGTAATGATGAAATGGGAGTGAACGGGGCAAACGGCGGCGGGGCTGTTCTAATTCGTGCCGGTTCTCTGTTGGGGACAGGTACTGTTAGCGCAAACGGAGATAATGCATTGGATGCAACCGGTGTAGGACACGATGCTGTTAGCGGCGGCGGTGCCGGAGGTGCTGTCGTAATTCGTGTAGTAGGGGAAGCAAATTGCTCTATGGCTTCGGCTTTAGGAGGAAACGGCGGAAATACTGTATATGAAGAACACGGTCCCGGAGGCGGCGGCGCCGGCGGACGTATAATGATACAAGCTGACTCTTCTGTTTGCGATACCAACGTGGATGGAGGATCCGCAGGTGTTCAGGGCAATACATCATGGGCCGGCGGCGTGAATTACGGCGCATTGAACGGAGATTTAGGCCAGGTTGATCTTCCTTCTGACGGCGGTCTTCCCATCGATTCAGACCGGGACGGACTTCTTGATGTGTTTGAAGGACCTATTGATACAGACGGAGACGAAAATTTAAATTATTTGGATCCTGACGATGACGGTGACGGCATACCGACAGCAGAAGAAAATCCGGATCCGGACGGTGATGGAGTTCCGCTAGATGCAGTCGATTCGGATGGAGACGGTGTTCCCGATTATTTAGATCTTGATTCGGACAACGACGGTATTCCTGATGAAACAGAAGGAAATGATGACGAAGACAGTGACGGTATTCCGAATTATCTCGATTTAGAATCGGACGGAGACGGTATTTTAGATATTATTGAAGCAGGCGGCTTTGATGATAACGGTGACGGAACGGTGGATGATTTTGAAGATGCAAATTCAAACGGTCTGAATGATTCACTGGAGGTTCCCGGCCAAGAATGGCCCATACCGGATACAGACGGTGACGGAGCGCCGGACTTTTTAGATGTTGATGATGACGGAGACGGCATATCGACAGAGTTTGAGAATCCGGATCCTGA
>CAYWLQ010000267.1:0-2094 GCA_964458775.1 uncultured Myxococcales bacterium
TTACCCCTCGGCATTCAAGACCGAACGCAATGTTGTCTATTACTGTTCGGTTATCGAAAGATGTATAGGATTGAAATACCATGCCGCGGTCGGCTCCCGGACCGGTAATAGGAAGCCCTCTGACCAAAACTTTTCCTTGCGTTGCCGGAAATTGCGGTTCCAAACCTGCTATCAGTCTGAGAACAGTCGATTTTCCGCAACCCGAAGGTCCCACCAGCGTTATAAACTCACCTACATTTGGAATATCTTCAATGCAAAAAGATACATCTTTAATTGCTGTAAATGCATTGGGACGTCCGACGTTGTAGGTTTTAGTAACGTTGGTAAATTCCACAACATGAGGTAGAGGCTGATTGTTGCTTGATGTTTCTGATTGGTTGTTGTCATTCATGGCATTCATCTTTTGTAGCGATACGAAAACAAAGTTCGCTGAAGGGTAAACAGCAAGCGATCAATAATAAAAGCAGCTGCAGTGATAAAGAGCAGAATAAGATATACATGCTCTCTAGGGCCGCGACGTTGTGACTGCATTATTAAAACGCCCACTCCGCCGCCGGACATATCGAGGGCTTCCACCACTATGATGTAACCGAAGCAAAGGCCGAACAAAAGTCGCATGGAATTGAATACCTCCGGCATAGCCAGCGGAATCAATACCTTGGTAAGAACTTGAAGCCTGTTCGCGCCCAAGGTGTATGCTGTATCAAGATAGTCGTTGCTGACCGCTCTGATGTTCTGCCCTGTATCAAACATGACAAAAGCGACACAGGCCATGAATAGAAAACCGATAATCGTGGGTTCTCCGCCGCCGAACCACAGAAAAGCCAGCGGAACCAATGCATAAATGGGAACATACCGTCCAAAAATAGAAATAGGTCCGAAGAATGCTTCTATTCTAAAAAAAGTACCGCTAAAGATTCCTATAGGAACACCCACTAACAATGCCAGTCCGAATCCTTGAAATACTCTAATCAGACTGGTTATCAAGTTGCGCATAAAAGCTCGGTCAAACCACAACTCTTTAAACGAGCCGAAAACCTCTTCCGGACTTCCCAGTGCGGAAGGAGAAACAATTCGAGCCTCCGCAGTTCCGCGAGTTACGGCAACCCATAATCCTCCGACCGCCAGTATACACAAGCCGGACATGAGTACCTTTCCGAGAACAGTCGGCTCGTTTCTGATTTTAAAAAAACCTTTAAAGAATCCTTTTATAAACATATTCATGTCGGTTATTCAGTGCAGCTTGTCATGCATTATTCTGCTGCAGATTCCAAGGGGAATACTTTAACTTCAACACGTCTGTTTTTCGCGTGATTGAAGCGATCATTGGGATCGGCCGGAACTTTCCAGCCCATGCCTTCTATGCCGAATTGATTGGCCTGAAGAGTGTTGAATTTCTGAAGCAGAGCGGTTTTTACAGCAGCGGCTCTGGCTTCAGACAACTCCTGTACGGCCGAGTCCGGAACCTTGCCTTTCATAGAAGAGTCGGTATGGCCTTCAATAACAATTCTTGAGGCTCCGTATTGTCCGGCCAGCCGACCGATTTCTTCGAGAACAAATTTAACATTGGGATCGTAGGCTCGTTTTACTATTTTATCGCCCACCTGTTCTTCAATTTCCTTGTTGAGATCTGATGAATTGGGGAAGAAATGAAACACAACAGTTTTTGTCAGGATTTCCCCTGATTCGGCCTTGATTGCTTGTACGCTTCTAGGGGCAAAATTAACGGAGTATTCATCTTTCTGGGATGCATACTTGGTTTCTTTCCCCAGTTTTTGCAGAATACTGAAATCCATAACCTGATCGAAATCGACCTTTTGCGTAACCTGACCGATGCGTTTGTACAGATAGTAAGCAGTTTCCCAAGTACGTTCAAAATTTGCCGGATTGTTTTGGTTCATAAAGAACTCGCGGTTTTCGGCATAGTTTGTAGAGTGAGCATCTCCCAGCATTCCAAGGGCTTCAGAAGCAGGAATTGAATATCCGGCTGCCATTAGTTCGGCGACCTTCTGTTTTGCAGCATCCTGTTTGAGATCTTCCATTGCATCAAAAATACCCCTGACCAAACCCTCCATTATGTTCATATTGTCTTTG
>CAYWLQ010000267.1:2131-3452 GCA_964458775.1 uncultured Myxococcales bacterium
AGCTCTGGCAAACCATACGTCGGCAATCAACTTGTTCGCGGTTTCCGTGGTTACAAGAAGTTTGTTTCCCTTTACCTCTGACAAATTGTAGATGTCCGGTGCCCATGAAACCACAGCAGAAATACTCTTGTCCGCGTTGAAAGCAGCAGCTGCTTGGAAAGCATCTCCCGTAAATTTTAAATTTACCTCAGCAGGTTGAATGCCGGCATTGATAAGAGCATTTAGCAAAAAGTAATGAGAAGGAGAGTTTTGGGCCAACACAATGGTTTTGCCTCTCAGCTGATCGATATTCTCGACTCCTCTGCCGACTATTCCGTCACCGCCGTTTGACCAGTCTATCTGCTGGAAAATACGAGGCATGGTACGGGAGTCTTTTTTTAATTCCTCCATAAACAAAGGTACCATATCCAGAGTACCCCAACCTATGTGAACATTACCCGTTGCATAAGCATCGCGCATGGCAACGGGATCATCCATTAGAACCAATTCAACCTTAAAGGCTTTGCCGTCAGGTGTTTTCCATTCTTTTTCGGCCTTGAATCCGTTATTGGCAAAAACAATAGGTGCCCAACCGGCCCAGACGTTTATCGCGAAACGTACTGTGTTGTTTTTCATAGGTTGGTAGTCGGCCGTGCCTTCGACAGGAGGCAGCTTGGCCGAGGGTACAAAAGAATACTCTTTTACAGTAGTAGGAGCACTGCTGTCCGGAGCTTCAACGGCGTTAGGATCGGCTCCTTTTCCTTTAATTTTATCCAGCTCGTTCGGATCAATTGTTGCCGTTTCGTCTTGTTTTCCCTCAGGTGCCAGTAAGCCTGCCTTGTACAAGGCAAAACCGCCCAGGCCTATTACAACCATAATAACAACTACCCAAAATCCGGCTGCGGGTTTTCCTGCTGACATTCCTTCTTCTCCTTTATTTGACTGCGGTTCCCAAATCTATGGAAACTCAGTTATTTCCTTTTTCAAAAGCCTCAAGAGCCTTATCCGCTGACTCCTCTTGTTCGGGGCCGAGAACACCGGCAGATACACCGATATTTGAGGTTTCAGGTGTCTTTAAACCCATTTCAACCTCAAATTTTGAAAGCAAGTCCTCTGCCATAGATGCTTCCATTGCCTTTTCGGCTTTAATTTGCTCTATTCCTTCACCGGACATATCTGCGGCGACTCTTACTTTAGCGCGATTGAGATCTATTTTTTCCTGAACTATTTGTTCTATTTCTCCAAAATCCGTGGTCACATCGAAATTAAAAGACTGGCTGAGCTTGGCAATCTGGGCCTCTGCCTCGGACATTTTAAGATCGGCTTCGTATTTTTTAATTCG
>CAYWLQ010000268.1:0-3422 GCA_964458775.1 uncultured Myxococcales bacterium
TGATTTTCCTCATCTTGCTTTGATTGAACGCTGATTCTCGTTCTGCAATTCTTGACTGACAGCTGAATGCTTTTGATCATCAAAAGCACAATGAATATTGTGTTCTATTAAGAAAGGGAAAAGTATTGATGAAAACAGGAAAAAGGTTGAGCTTAATTGTACCCGTTGTTTGCTTATGCGGCATAGGGGGGGGGTGTGACGAACAGGTCGGAGTGGGCACAGGTTCTATGACTGAGTAGATTCGGATTTAGTTCTATGAAAAAAGACGAAAGGACAAAGGATAGGACATGAAAAAAAGATTTAAGCAGTTCAGGAAGGGATATCTGGGTATCTTTGTATTGATTGCTACTGTCTCATGTAGCGAACTAGAGAAAGAACAAGCGAATGTGCAACAAGATGGGAGCGCACTCACTTTATCAACAACATCAATCGAAGAAAACAATCTTCAATATTTGGCAGAACCAATGACCCCCGTACTTGGAGTTCGTTGGGGCAATGTGGGAGATGAAAAGGGAGCAATCAGTAGTGAGCTGCAATTATTTGTCAGAAACTTCACCAAGGTACGTTTGAAAGTTTCGTTGCAGGTTCTGGTGCACGGCATGTTAAAATACAGTGCTTCTATGGATATTGGGGAATTTGATTTAAATCCTGATGAAGAAGTTGTTTTTCCTGTTGCGGCGAAAGACATACCTATTCAAATCGTGACCGGTGTCGGACAGATGTCAGTAAATGCAGTGGCCACCATTGAAAAAAAATCCGGTCCCGTAAAATGGATCGCCCCCGTCACGCCTATATATTATCAACATATGGCAGACTATCGTTCGGTTGAAACTTTTCCCGAATCGGTTCTTGTACAAGAAAAAGCCGGATTATTGTCCGGTCTTCCGCAAGAAAAATCTGACACAAAAGAAGTCGTCGGCAGAGTTAAAAATTCAAAAGGGACATTTGTTGACATAACTGCTGAAAATACCAGAGTGGAACTAACCGATTCTAAAGGTCAGTCAGCTGGATTTGTTACCGGCATGAGCATCGACGTTGACCAGGACATGGAATAAACAGGAGAGTAAAAAATGCAAAATATATTAAAAAAAAGCGTTCATGTAACGTTGATCTGTGCAGGACTTTTTCTCCCTTTAACCAGCTATGCGATCACTGTAAAATTCTGCACAAAATGGCGCGTGCAGTTTCTGGATTCTGGAAATGGCGAAGATTTAATCACAACCACTAGTGTAACCTCTGTGAATGCTAAATGGACACATTATCAAGTTCGGTTACTGAGTAACAACAGTCTCGTTGCTTCCGGAATACTCGACAACAGCGGTTGTACGCCAAACTTAACGTTGGCGGGTAATACTGAATACAGATTTAGACAAGCAACAAAGGTGGAAGTTACAGGCAATCGCAGAATGTATATACAAAATCCATCGGCACCTGATTATGGCATGTATTACACTTGGTTAAACACAAACTACACAACACCACTTTACGACACAACGGCATATCTGAATCCGGACTGGCAAACATCGCAGGCAAATGTTACAGCGATTGCCGGTCAAGCACTTGCGTATTACTCATCAAGGGAATATCCGGCAGACACATACACCTATATTTGGCCCAAAGACAGCCACAATACAAGTTTTCTCACAGATGGTACTCACAATATTGCTATTGATACTAACTGGTTGCACATGTCCGGAACTCCGCAATATGGCATGAACCATGCCTATTACAAGTTTATTGTGGCCCATGAGCTCGGGCATCATCAAGCACAAGAAACAGGTGGACCCTTGCATGCACAATACGGCATTAATATTGGAACTTCCAAATGTAATTGTAATCATTTTCCAGTAGACTATCGTGACATGTGCTTCCAGTCACAAGAATATATCGGTACTGCAGAATCAGAAGCCTGGGCGTATTTTTATGCATCGGCAATATTTAACGACAGGCAGGCAAGTTGTGGAATGGGGTATTTCAGAGCGATGTATACTGGCGCAACCCCACAGACGGCGACTCTCGACGAGATTCCGCCATTCCCCGTGAATTGTGCAGCAACCCCTAAGTGGATGGAAAACCTGTGTTCAAACACTGACCGCGGAGTACTTCAAGACTGGCTCGGTTTTTACTGGAACACTTGGACAACAGGGACTTCATATACTATAGATGAAATGACCGACATCTGGGATGTAACCGGCAAAACCGGCGTTACCGGAGAACGCTGGAATGATCTTGTAGCCTCGGTTGAGGACATTGGGAGTGCTCAAGGTTGGTCAATTGATAAAATAGATCAATTTTCGGATAAAGGCGACCTTGCCGGTGTCAACTACTAATTGGTGACAATAAAAACCGCAATATTTTTTGCCCGCCTAGTGCCTATAATAACAGCTGGCAGAAAAAGGATTTCGAAACATGACAATGCGAAATAGTAATTGGTTGGCGATATGTAGAATTTTTTTAAGAAACAACATCATCATAGCCACGAGCATTATCGTCCTGAATGGTTGCGGAAATACCTCAACAGGTCAAGATATGACGGATCAGGCAACCGACTCCAACCGGACTGATTTGGATACGAGCATTCTGTCGCGCGATACTAGTTCTTACACTGATGGCGATTATCAATCTGACACCGACTTGAACTCAGACGCTGACTCAAATTCGTATGCGGATACCGACTCGGATTCGGACACTGACACTGATACTGACACTGATACGGATTCAGATTCCGACATTGATGCCGACGCAGATGTCGACTCGGACACCGAAATGGATTCGGACAGTGTGGATTTTCCCGACAGCGAAACCACAACAGATAGTATCGATAACGACTCCCTTTCAGACAGTGACACCCAATCATTGTTCGACAATGACGGGCGGTTGATTCCCACAGAAGATTGTATTCATCCGGATGTTGTGTCTGATTGCAAGGATGGTTGGTGCAGCATTCCATCCGGATGTTTTGTTTTTGGCTCTCGGGACACTGAGGGAAATCTGTGTCGTTCAAAGTATGCGGAAACGCAAGTTCAAGTAACCCTAACACGAGATTTTGAGATTCGAAATACTGAGCTGACCCAAGCCGAATGGCAAAGTGCGGGTTTTGACCTACCCAATCCGCTTAGCCAAATGCCTTGTGAAGACTGTGCAGTTACTTGGATTACTGTGTATGAGGCTATGGCGTACTGCAACGTTCTTTCCCAAAAGGCGGGACTGGAAGAATGCTATGATCTTTCAAGTTGCACGGGCACAATCGGAGGGGGGTGCCCAGATGACCAACTGTATTTCTGTGACGGTGACAATACGGATGTGTATATCTGCACCGAAAACGTACAGCGCTATTCCGAAGACCCATACTTCTGCTTGGGATATCGGTTGCCCACCACCATTGAATGGGAATATGCGGCGCGAGCAGGCACAAATACAGC
>CAYWLQ010000269.1:0-3368 GCA_964458775.1 uncultured Myxococcales bacterium
ATTATGATGCCTAATATCAACGGCTATGATGTGTGTCGGAATATTAGAAAACAAAATTCTTCAGTGCCGATTATTTTTATTACCGCAAAATCCGAAGAAATAGACAAAGTCTTGGGACTGGAGCTTGGGGCAGATGATTTTATCGTTAAACCGTTCGGAATAAAAGAGGTGGTTGCTCGCATTAGAGCGGTTGCGAGGCGCTGCCTGGCTGATGCTTCGCAAACAGAACATACGATGGAGCAATTTTTAATAGGCGATATTACTGTTGTTCCAAAAAAACTCAGAGCTCAAAAAGGAGATGTTACCATTGACCTTTCCTTAAGAGAAGTTGCTATTCTTAATTTGTTTTTCAACAATAAAAGTAAAGTGCTTTCACGAGACGAAATCTTTGACAAATGCTGGGGACAAAATTTCTTTCCGTCCAGCAGAACTTTAGATCAACATATAGCAAAACTTAGAAAAAGAATTGAGACTGATCCTGCCAATCCGTCTATTATCAAGACCGTTCACGGAGCCGGATATAGGTATGACGGATAAAAAAGTGACTGTGCAATATTTGCGCAGAAAAACTGTGCAGTTGAAGATACTGCGCAACAATTGCGCATCTGCAATATGCCGCGTTATAAAACAAACGTTTATATCCGCTTGTATGCTTTAACACCGTCAATACATCCAATTGGGCACATCTATTGCAAGGCAATTTGCATGAAATTTGAAACTCGCACAGTAATGCTCTGTGCAAACGAAAGGTAATTGCAATGAAACAAACAAAAGTATTCTTAACAACCCTGATAGCTGTAGGCGCTTTTTTATTTGTCGGTCAACTGAATGCCGCCGAGCTTCAAACTGCTTCTTCTTCTCTTGTTGACTATGTAGCTGACAACGGAGGAATGACTGAAACCTGTGCTGACGGTTGCCAGTGCGGAAAAGACTGCGGATGCGGTTGTGCAGAAGGCAAGAAGTGTGATTGCAAAGAAAAAGGATGCAATTGCAAAGGCAATTGTGACTGCAAAAAAGGAAACTGCGGCTGCAAAGGAGGGGCAGACAAAGCTCCTCCTAAAAAATAATAGAGTTATGATTTATATGCGATAGGTTGAATCAGACTCTTGCCCCAAAAGAACAAACAACAACAAACCTCAATGTATTGCCTAATGAAAAAAATATGTAATACTAAAAAGGCAATGAAGATTTTTGTCTCTCGTTATGGTTTTTGGTCGGCAATGATATGCGCAGCGGCTTTCGGCATGGTTGTTCTTTTGTTGGTGTTACTACAAAACGGATTGTCTCAGATTGAAAATGCGTCTCGTGACAGAGCTGTAACTTCTACCAGAACTTTGTCGCTTGCAATTTCCGGATTGGTAAAAGATGCGCCTGATCATGAAGGTCGCGTCTTATCCATAATTGAAGAGTCATCACGTGATTCAGATGTAATGGCTGTGGGCATTTTGTTTTCTAACGGTTCTATTGCGCTGCAAAAAGGCCGCCTTTCTCTTCCGACTCTTCCTCCTTTGGATAGAGCACAGTATCAAGCTTTTTTTGAAGACTATCTCCTAACGATAGAAGCCTTTGATATAAAATCAGGATGCGCTTCTCATGAGGGCGCATGCGGATGTAAAAACTCGAAGTGTTCATGTGTGGATCACAGCGAGTGGGCGCTTGCTCCTGGGCGTTACGGTTTGGCTATGCTTGTCGATCCCAAGGGTAACGTTGAAGTTAGACGAGCAATAATAGGCGTGTCGATGTTAGGTTTTGCAGTGCTTGCAGCATTGTTGTTAACGGTAGGACTGCTGGTGCGCTCAATTAGAACAAAAGAAATTTTATCAAAGGAGATAGCAGTCGAACAACAGCGAAGAGAAAATCTAAAGGCACTAAGCTTTTCGGCGGCAGGTTTAGCCCACGAAATAAGAAACCCGTTGGGAGCTGTTGCGGGATATGCACAGCTTTTATTAGAGAAGACCGATGACGAAGAAAAAAAGCGCTCTCTTAATCTGATTTTGAAAGAGCTGGAACGAATAGGTGAGCGTTTGGAGGAGTTTTTGAGCTTTGCCGGAAAAAAAGCAAATAAAAAGGAAAAAGTGGATCTCCGGCAGATAGTGTCAGAGAGCACAACTCTGTTTAGGGCTGATGCTGCTGCGCTAAATATAAAGATATATGAATCGGTTCCCACAGTGCCGATTGTAATAGACGGAGATGCGTCATCGCTAAAAGAGTTGATAACAAACCTAATTCTTAACGCATTGCAGGCGTGTACAGGCGGAGAATATATAAAGGTGTCTTTGGCATCTAATAATGAAGGCATTTACTTGAGAGTAGAGGACAACGGTGTAGGAATTAAAAACGAGGACTTGCCGCGTTTGTTTGAGCCGTACTTTACAACCAAACCCAAAGGTACAGGATTAGGATTGGCAATTTCCCGCCGAATAGCAGAGGATCACGGCGCGGTGTTAAGCCTAAAACCGGCAGAAGATAAAGGCACCGTTGCTGAATTGGTCTTTCATACCGGCCCGGCGCATCGTGCCGGATAATAAGATAGAGCCCCGAAGGGGCGATTCCATACCAGCCCGGCGCATCGCGCCGGGTTTGAATAATGGGTGTTTTCCCAAGCCCTGTAAGGGCGGCCCATTATATCAGTCCCACAGGTATTTTTCCTCATAAGCCACACCATATTTTACAAGTAATCCCATAAGTTCTTCTTTAAAACTTCTTATTCGATGATGTTCTTCCTGATTATCGATATATTGGAGTAATATAGGCAGCTGAGATTGCCCCAAAGAAAATATACCATATCCGGCTTGCCAGGAAAAATTGGGTGTTCCATGTTCTTGTTGTTTCATCCAAATAGATGACGTTTTTTTTATTTCTTCTACAAGTTTTGCCATAGTAACGGTGCGCGGCAACGTGCATGCAATGTGAATGTGATCATCAGTTCCTCCTACACGATATGCCTCTGATCCCCTAGCACGGCAAAGCCCTGAGACATATGCGTGCAGTGAATCTCGAAGGTGTTTGGTGATTGTTTTCTCTCGATTTTTAGTGCTAAACACCATGTGCAGTAAAACCTTGGACAAAGACTGGGACATGGTTTTTCTCCTTTCGATGAGTCGTATAATTGATAACTAATAAATGCCAATATTAACACAAAAGCATTAAATGGGGCTTGTTTTTTGTAGAGAAAAAAACATTAGGTTGAATAAATGGAACGCCCTTACAGGGCTAAATCATTTCTGCCAATGAAAACCCAGCGCGTTGCGCTGGGCTGGTATGGGATTGCCCCATCCGGGGCAAAAATCGGATTGCCCGGATTGCCCCATCCGGGGCAAAAATCGGATTGCCCGGATTGCCCCATCCCGGATTGCCCCATCCCGGAT
>CAYWLQ010000270.1:0-3274 GCA_964458775.1 uncultured Myxococcales bacterium
TGCACAGGCAAGTGTTTTTTTTGAAAACAAATACAAAGTTCTTAGGTGCCGAAAAACATAGTTTGGTTTTTTTCAGAAAGAAATCAGTGCGATCCGCATCGGGGGTTGAAAGCAATCTGGTTGAAAGCAATCTGCGATCCGCATCGGGGGTTGAAGGCAATCCGGTCTGTCCCTGCGATCCGCGTCGGGGGTTGAAAGCCTGCGCGTGTCAACGTGGTGTCAACGGAAAAGAAAAAGGCACTTGCGAAAACTCGTAAGTGCTTGTAATCATTGGCGGGCGATATGCGATTCGAACGCATGACCTTCGGTTCCGGAGTTAAAAAACAGGGTTTTTCGCAGCTCGCGCAAGTGCTTGAAAATTAACATTTTTACCAACAACTACGGATACTTGCAAAACTTCACAACATCACGGTTCGTCACCTGATATCACATAATATGAGATCTTCGTGTCAACGTCGTGTCAACGGGATTAGGTGGATTATATATAAATTGTGTATTTATACAGCACAGTTTGCTGACTATTTTCTTCTGCAAAACGGCGTTTTAAATGCGAAGAGAAATATCCTAGAAACGCTTTTTCCTAACCATGCAAAATTTTAAAATCCCTAATTACCTGCCACGCTACGGCAAATGAACCGTAGCTTCTTTTTGCCAACTCAGATGCGGACAAAGACGGTTCGTTTTCAAGCAAAGCCCACATATCAGCGCGATAGGTCGGTCCCATGATTACCCGTTGTTTGTAAATACGGTGTATTTTGACCAGCTCTTCAGGTGTCAGAATATCGGACGCACGGTCTCTCAATGTACCTTTGGGAACTCGCAACATAGTTTCTCGGAAACGCGGGTCTTCACCTTTTTTAGATATTTGAAACTCGCAACCGATACGCAAAACATATTCAAACAATGGTTCTTCTCTTGAAAGGCGCTACACTACATCCCTCTCCCAGTATACCCTTTGTCTTGAGAGTCTCTATATCAAGAAGCAAGATCTGACAATCCTCTCCCGAAATAGCTAAGGTCTTTCCGTCAGGTGATAAAACTGCATCAAGAATGTTCATCCCGGCATTGGGATCTCGCTCTTTGGGAACAGGAAGGCTACGATTGGTCGTTTTTATTAGTTTACCCTTTTCCAAATCAAATATAGACACCGCAAAACCTTTGTAGCCCATTGCTATTCCGTAGAGTCTGCCACTTCTCTCGTCCAGAATAATTTTGTTTACGTGAACCTTGTATTTCTTATAGGCATGAAACGATGCTGTTACTTGTCCTGTTGCAACGTCAAAATATGATAAATAAAAATCCTCACTTAGCGAATATCCTCGTTTGCCGTCAGATGTGAAGCACACCTGACCGATGTGTCCTCCACCGGACGGTGTTTTAATTCTAAGTACTTCTTCTTTGGTATATATATCGTAAATAACAACTGTATCATTAAATCCAAATGCAAGCGCATTTAGCTCAGAAATTGATGACAATTGCCATGGAACATTATCCATTTCATTTATAGATTTTCTCTCATTTACATTCCATATATGTCCATCCACTGCCAAATATTCACCACTAGCAAAAAAGGTTATTGCGTCAACAACACCTCCTCTGCCAGGTAGAACAATAACATCGCGCTGTTTTTCATAGTCAAAAAGATATACATCACTATGTCTTGAATAGGCTAAAATCTTTTCTACGGGACTGACTTCAAACTTTGACTGGGTTGAGCCATCGACTAGAGAACCCTGAAACGGACTGACTAAATCCTTTTCCGGTTGCATACTTTCCATATTCCAGGAAACAATTTTGCCGTCCAAATTGCCTTGCGAAAACAAAAACCTTCCGTCATTAGAAAACCTAATAGTTCCAACATATGTATTATGCTCTAATAATTGACATTGATGTCTATTTGCAATCGGAGAATGATTTACTGAACAACCCGTTATGTAAATAGAGTCCAACATACAAGTTATACAAAGCAGCATTACAGTATTATTTATATTAACAATCATAAGCTCTCCATCTCTATCGCCAACCTGGCCAATTGCTTTCAATTTCTCCACGATTGGCGTCCCATACTCTGTCTGGCAAATTGTGATATAGAACTCCGTTACTTCTGTAAGCTTCAACCGGCGCAGGCGGCGTTGATGCTCGAAAACTTATATCAAGCCCTCCATGAACATCTTCTATCAAGGAGTGATCAATCCCAAGCTTACTAGCCATATGGTTCAATTGCATTTGAGCAATGCCTTGCCCTACACGGACATCGGCCCCCATGTAGTCTCTATCCATAAGTCCAAACCCAACCTGGGTGTGCTGAAATTCTGCGAGAAGACCTATTGCCGTTTTATCTACGTTTGCAAACGCAGAACCTCCAAGAAGAATAGTATCCTTACCTTTTATGTTTATTATCGTATTTGTATCATACGTATTAAATTCAATTGGGCCTCGCTGCATTGATTCTAAACGATATACGGGCACTTCACCCAAATTTTTTATCGGAGGATAATCACCTTGAAGCGTTGCAGCCTTATTGAGCGCGGTTTGATACATCCGGCTTTCTTCAGCGTTCAATCCGCGATAACTGTAAGTGTTTCCTTTTCCGTCTGTATAATTGTATACTTTGGAATCTGCTTCACTTCCCCCCTCAGCACCGCCGCTCCTCGAACCCGCCGCGCTTATCCCTTCTGCCGCTAGTGTTACCACTGCTGTTGCCGCTGCACTTACTCCGGAGCTTATTGACGACCTTATCAATACATCATCCCAGTTGTCTGATGTCAACCCTTCGTCCGTTGCTGCTGCTTGTATCGCCATTGAGGTCCCTACGTTTATTGCAAATTCTACTACTGCACTTACCACTGCTCTTACTGCCGCATTTCCTATCTGACCTATTCCGTATCCCGCTCCTTTGCTTATCCCTGATGACAGGGACGAGATCGCTGTCCCTTTGGCTACGTTTGACCAGTACTCACTTGTCTTCGGTGTGTTGCGGTTTGTATTTACGCTTTCTGTTAATCCTGCCAAAGGACCTGCTAATAACGGGTCTGCTGCGCTTGACGCCGAACTCCATGCAGATAACGTCGCTTTGCTCACCGAATTTATTCCGCTTGTCCCCCTTGACAGCTCCGTCGCCAACGTCATTGCAAAACTCACTACTCCTGACACTATTATACCTACCCAACCTTTCCAATTCCCATCAGGATCCACATATATATACGGACTGTTACCTACATAATTGTAGTGATTGCTTACTCCTCCTCCGTGTACCACAGGAGGATCGGGACTT
>CAYWLQ010000271.1:0-3259 GCA_964458775.1 uncultured Myxococcales bacterium
CTCTTTCGATAGCTTTTCCCGGAACAAAAACCAGTTTGCCGATCGTACTGGACATGGCGATGTCGGTAGCTGCACGGGGAAAAATTCGTCTTGCTGATAAAAACGGAGAACCAATTCCGTTCGGCTGGGCTCTTACCTCTGACGGAAAACCCACAAACGACCCTGCGCTTGCTATACAGGGAACCATGATACCCATTGGTGATCATAAAGGTTATGGTCTTGCACTTGTAATAGATATTTTGTCCGGTCTTTTAACCGGCTCAGGCTTTGGCGGTAATGTACACCCGCTAGGCTTTATGGGAGATCATTCGAGATACGGGCACCTTATAATTGCAATCAATCCTCGTTTTTTTCTAACTGACGAGGAATATGAAAAAAAAATGGACTATCTTGTAGGCCAGGTAAAAGCTTGCGGTGCCGAGGGCTCAATCTTTTTACCGGGAGAGCGGTCACAATTAGGAGAGTCTATCACAGGAGAAGAGATCACCATCTCGGACAAGCAAATATCTGAGGTAAATTTGATCTGTGCATCTTTACAGATACAAGAATTGGGCTGCTGATTCATGATGCGAGAAAGGTTTGTTAAATGAATGCTAAAAAAAAGGCATTAGTTCTAGGCGGCACAAATCCCCATATTGAACTAATAAAAAATCTCAAGAACAGAGGTTTTTATACTATACTCATTGATTACTTTAAGAATCCTCCTGCAAGGACCTATGCTGATGAGCATATTCAAGCAAGTACACTGGACAATGAAGCAGTTCTAAAAATTGCCCAAGATAACAAAGTCGACCTTGTTATAAGTACTTGTGTTGATCAGGCTAATGCAACAGCATGTTTTGTCGCCGAAAAACTGAATTTGCCTAAACCGTACAGTTATGAAACGGCACTTAAAGTAACCAATAAACCTATCATGAAGGAGATAATGAGGGATTCAGGAATCCCGACATCAGATTTTATATATGCAAGTTCTGTTGACGATTTTGATGAGTCAAAATTGGACTATCCTGTAGTTGTTAAACCGGCGGATTGTAACGGGTCTAAAGGCGTTCGCAAAGTTGATAATGACAATGATCTTAAGAAATATCTACAAGAGGCATTAAGCTTAAGCCGTACCAATAATGCTATCATCGAAGAGTATGTCGAAGGCGATGAGATTCAGATAGACTGTTTCATACAGGACAATAAAGCAAAACTCCTAATGATGAGTAAGAAAAGAAAGATGCCTGCTAGAATGGATTCAGTAATGCAGTCATTTGGTTCCATTATGCCATATACTGTTTCGGAAACAGTAAGAGCAAAGATACAGAAAATAGTAGAAAAGATTGCTGTTTCTTTTAAACTGAATAACACTCCAATGCTTATTCAGACTCTGGTACATAATGATGACGTAAGCGTGATTGAATTTGCTCCGCGTATTGGAGGCGGACTCAGTTATCGGATAATCAAGATGGTCTCTTCATTTGATATTCTTAATGCATCGGTGGATTCTTTTTTGGGTAATATGGTAGACGTTGAAACGAAAAACTCTAATTGCTGCTTTTCTACCAATAATATTTATGCAAGACCATGCGTATTCAAAGAGATTACCGGATATCAGCAATTAATAGAACAATCGGTAATTGAAGAATTTTATCCATATAAGACGCAGGGAATGACAGTGGGGGCCGAAGTATCAAGCTCGAATAGGATTGCCGGCTTTTTAGTGAAAGCTCAGAATCACAATGAGTTGATCAAAAAAATGAAAATCGCGGTCAATAAACTGGAAGTAGTTGATATGAGCAACAACTCTGTAATGATCAAGGATTTTTACTTTGATGAATTCGGATCATAATATGATTTATGCTTAGGTGATATGAGATTGAACAATAGTTTGTTTTCAAGGACTCCTTATTGACAGTCAACAGGATTAATAAAATGATCAACTCACAATACTTTTCTCAGATGTTCGGAACCGACGAAATGCGGGCGGTTTTTTCTGATGAATCTATGATTCAGGCTTGGTTGGATACTGAAGCTGCTTTAGCGAGAGCTGAGGAAGCTGTCGGGGTTGCTCCTTTGGGGACAGGAGATAAGATTGCGGAAGCGGCTCGGATTGAGAAGATTGATCTTTCTTCGATGAAGGCCGGTTTTGTGCAGGCAGGTTTTCCTATTATTCCTTTTGTTAAAGAATTGTCAAAGGTTTGTGATGCTGATGCTGCCAAATGGGTGCATTACGGTCTTACCAGTCAGGATATTCAGGATACAGGTTGGGTTCTTCAGCTTCGACAAGCCTTTATTATTCTGGAACGGGATCTTGTTAAGCTTATCGGGATTTGTGTCGGACTTATTGACCGCCACAGGAATACTGTTATGGCCGGCAGAAGTTTTCAGCAGCATGCTGCTCCTATTACTTTCGGATACAAAGCCGCTGTATGGTTAGAAGAAATGCTTAGACACCATGATCGGCTTAAGCAATTATTGCCTCGTGTTTTGGTTGCTCAATGTTCCGGAGCTGTCGGAACTCTGGCCTCTTTAAATGAGCAAGGCCCTTCAGTGCGTCAGGAGTTTTCTCGACTGCTCGGTCTCGGATTAACAGACCTTCCCTGGCATGTTTCTCGCGATTCTCTTGCGGAGTCTTTGAACTGGACTGCTTTATTGGGTGCAACCCTCGGAAAAATCGCAAATGAAATAGGCATTCTCATGCGCACTGAGATAGATGAACTCAGGGAGCCCTATAAACAGGGACGAGGCGGAAGCAGTACGATGCCTCAAAAGAGAAATCCCGTAATATGCGAACCTATTATTGCTGCCGCTCATCGGTTGCGTGAGCTTGCCGCTTCGCAGCAAGTTGCCATGATACAAGAACACGAGCGAGGAATCGGTCATATGCATCTCGAATGGCTGACTATTCCCGACGCTTTTATTTTGCTTGCAGGTGCTCTTTCTCAGTCTTTACAACTCTTAGACGGTTTGTTTGTAAATGCGGAAGCAATGCGCAACAATCTAAATCACGGCGGCGGTTACCTTATGGCCGAAGCTGTTATGATGGGATTGGCTCCGCATATCGGTCGACACAGAGCACACGAAACGGTTTCTGCAGCTGCCAAAACAGGACGAGATAAGGGGTTAACCTTAAAAGCGGCATTGTCGGCTGATGAGGATATTGCAAAATATCTCAGCGAATCAGACCTTAATAGCTTGCTTGACCCGGCAAACTACATTGGATGTACAAATCAAATGATAGATGCGGTACTAAAAAAGGCCGAAATAGTAATTG
>CAYWLQ010000272.1:0-3243 GCA_964458775.1 uncultured Myxococcales bacterium
TGAGGGTTTTCCCCGATTGATAAGCCATTACGCCGGGCCAATGTTCAGCCTTGGCGACCAAACCGGCAGCAACCGGATTGCATGCCAGATACACAATCTTGTCCAAAACATCTTCATCGTTTTCGAGCCTAACTGCACTCGGTTTTTCAGAAGACCAAAAGTTCTCCCATCGACCCATGCTCGCATTCATGCACTTGGCAATCAACTTGTGCAGATGACACATGAATTCCGGCAATCGTCCGTGCGGATCAGTACAAACCAAATGATAGTGATTGGAAAGCACCGCAACGGCATGAATGAGCACTCCTGTCTTCTGCGCCGCCACGGCCAGACAGTATACAAATACAGTTGAGGTTCTGGTTGACGGTTTCAGCAGAAATAATCGTTGAGTACACCGTCTGGTGACGAGGTACGTTGAATTAGGAATAATTCTTCTTGGCAATGTCATACCTCCTATATCGAAAAAAGGTTTAAAAAGTTTCCGATTTAATCGGCCTTTTTTTAAAAGGTGATTTGCTGTCCAATGATTCCGGTAAGTTGCTCAAAAAAAAATTAACCCGGGTGCGGGCTTGCACGGGTGCGGGCTTGCACAATGATTCCGGTAAGTTGCTCGGAAAAAATCAACTTGGGTGCGGGCTTGCTAAAATCAACCCTAAAAAAATCAACCCGGGTGCGGGCTTGAACCGGAAAAAATCAACCCGGGTGCGGGCTTGAACCCGGGTGCGGGCTTGCCCGGGCTTGCCCGGGTGCGGGCTTGCCGGGTGCGGGCTTGCGAGGCCGTTTTTCTCGACGATTGGTGTTGCGAGAAGTTTCTCTGTTCACTTGAGGACGCGGTTTTACTTTATCAAAAGGATCCTCTCATTATTGCACCTTTCCCGCTGCAAGGGTTTCAACGGTTCTTTCAAGCCAGGAAACGAATTCATCCCAAAATGCGGGGCCATGCACGTTAGCATCGGGGCATGTAAGACTGGTGTTGTAAATCAACGGGTTTAGCTTATCGACGATAGAGCGGACTTCGACCGCACGTACAGTTTTAGTACTCGACTCGAATTGTTTCATCGCTTGAGCAGCAACCGTAATGACATTTAGAACATATGGCCATCGGACAAACACCGTCGGCATTGGCGCCAGAAGATCCCGAACTTGACGGGTTTGTTCTTCGGACAGTCGGTAGTGAAACTGATTGCGGTGAGGCATTGCCTGAACCATGCCGGCCAGTCGCAGCGCGTCGAGGATCTGAGCTACATTCCGTTTGGTAAAATTGGTTTCTGCAGCGAGATCGGCAGCGCTGAAAGCAGCGCCGGGTGAAGCCAAGAATGCGCGGATAATCTCAGCGCGGGCGGAGATGCCCAATAACCCTCGTAAGCGCAACACCAGCTGCGACTTTCGGTTGAAGGCTTGAATTTTTGGACGTTCACGAGGTTTGTATTGTCGCGCCTGGGTTTGTCCGGGCCAACCGAGCGGAGTATGCGCAGCCACAGTTGCGGCGAACTCACCATATTGCTCTTGAACGATCCGGCTTTCACGGGACACCAGGTTCTTCAGCCGCGCTCCGGAAATCAGACTTCCGTAGCGGATGCACCAATCCGTCGCCTCATCGCGCAAGCGTGGATCTTCGTCGCCCAACGCCGCAGTAAAGACAATCAGCGATTCGGGGTCGATTGCATGATCAATGTGACGGTCGATTTGACCGGGAACCCCCAGCCCGGTCCATAAACTCCAGGCAAGGTCGAGTTGCCGTTCGCATAGCTGCTGACTAGAGTGCATATTAAAATCTCCAACCGAGGATTTCAAAGCGTAACCCTCCATGGCTGCAAAGTGTTTGTGATGAGTCATATCGGAGTATATGGCAAGAATAGAAAATGTCCCGGTTTTGCCCGAAAGATGACAGGAATAGGATATTACAATGTGCTCTAGTACTCATAATCCTGCTCCGTAACTCCCAAATAGGAGAGTGCCTGACGCGACATCTTCAGAAAACTCGGCGATGGATCATGTCCTCGTGCCCATTCGGCTGCTTTTATCAGCTCATCATTCGTTGGTTTCAATTGTTGCAAATCCGCGAGATGTTTGCTTCGCGGTCCTCTATCGACTGCTGCGTAGAATTTAAAGAAAATCTGATCCAGACGACCGGCGAGATGCACAGTCAGTCCATGATAACGCATCGGAACCGTTCGTGTTTCAAAACCATCGGGAAGGCCGAAATCCAACAATTGAGAGGGACCCGCGTTCAGCCAATCCACCGGCAATCCAAGCGCCAAAGCAACATCGTTGCGTGCCTGTTCCAGTTCAGGAGGCAGAAACTTAGCACTAACCAGCTGACCGTCACGCATCAATGCAACAATATCGATGTCCTTTGTAGCACGTGAGATAAGTCCCAGCAATAACAGCGCACCGCCCCCTACAGCGACAATTTCAACAGATACTCCACGAGAAGCCAAAACCTCTCCTAAAGTGAACAATGCTGTGTTAAAATCTATGTTTTCATTATTCATATCAGGAAGTATAAATTCTCGTGACGAGAATGTAAAGTTCTCGTTTGTGAATTATCCATCCATCCCTAAAATAACCGAGACCAAAGAAGATCGGAGCACGCGCGAAAGAGTCGTCTTCAAGGCCGTGACAGTGTCCGGCAACACGGATTGGGTGCGAAAAAAGCATTGAGGGAACTTACAAGGGAGAGCTTACAAGAGCTTACAAGGAGCTTACAAGGGAAACCGAATAATACTTTGGGAGGATACGAAAGGCGGCAGGTACAGTTAAGGGTAATAAACGGCGCTCCTATTTCAATAAACAACGGAGATCCTGTAGAAAAGTATTTTGCGGATGTAGACGGTACGAGGCTGGTAAAGTATTCTGCGGGAGCGAGAATACAACGCAAGTACTCGGAGATACTAAACGGTTTGGAGGATGCGCAGGTCTTTTTAACGTTCAGCAATCACTTGGGCTCGACGAGCGCTGTAATAGATTATGATGACGGAAAGCTGACGGAATGGAACACGAATTATGCGTACGGGTCGTCTGAGAGCAAGTGGAAAAATCCTGATGCGAAGTATGACAGGACAGAGGAGCCGTACGGATTTACGGGAAAAGAAGAGGACGAAGCTGTAGGGCTTCACTATTTTGGTGTAAGATATTACTCGTCTTATTTAGGTCGGTGGCTAAGCCCCGACCCTCCGGTGGTGCATGGAGGAGGAGTAAGCAATTATTACAACTACGGAGCAAACAGTCCGTATATATATG
>CAYWLQ010000273.1:0-3215 GCA_964458775.1 uncultured Myxococcales bacterium
TCGCAAAAAAGCCTGAACTCCTCAAATTACTGAATCAGAAAAATACTCCCAACCAGCAGGTGGACCCTATCGTGAAAACGTCCGTTGATGAAATTGAAGCACAGGGCACTCAGGGTCACCCGTAACGTTAGGAAAAATAAACCAAAGGAGAAATAAGTTATGGCAATTTCAGATGTTCAACTCAAAGGTAGCTGGTATGCGGTATTCAATGAGAACGGCAAAAAAATAAAAGACCTTGGGGCCTCATCTCATGGTGATCTATGCGGATTCAGTTCCGATATTATCGTATTCAAAAAAAGTAGCTGGTATTCGGTTTACAATGAAGATGGGAAAAAATTAAAGGATCTTGGGGTCTCATCTCATGGTGATTTTCGATCTGTATCAGGACGCAATATTATTTTCAAAAAAGGAAGCTGGATCGAAGCCTATGATATTACGGGGAAAAAAATAAACACACGATCAGCATAAGTTAACTCAAGGAAGCAGGGTCGTCTTGGGTTGCTACATAAAGACGGCTCGTTTTTAGGAATGGCTAAAGCATTGAAATCAAAAATACACGGTTGGACAGCATTATACTTCTTCATGAGCATTGCACTCTTTGCATTGCTCATGTCCCTTGCTGTCCATGAAATCGTCAAAGGTCCTATTGAAGACGGAACCATAGAAGCCTGTCTTCTCGTTAGTATTCTATTTGCAGTATCCACCATTCCATTTTTCACCATTCTGTACGGGAAGAAGACACCAAGGAACTGGAAACGATTACTCGGATGGATAATTGTAGAATCAATCTACAATCCTGTTTTCGGCATCCCCATCTGGGTTGCGTGGGCTAAAAAAAGCAATAAAGCACGCTATGGTGATGAAGCGGCATTCAGGCAAGAGGCAATTGAAGCTCAGGCCAGGAAAGAAGCGGCAAATGAACGATACAGGAAAATTGGAACCAATTTGGTTATGTTCAGTGCCGCGACTCAAGCTTACGAAAAAATGTCGCCTGAACAACGCTAAAAGGCAATACAGACCGGGCTTCATCTGGGGGCATTAGCCGCTTTAAATCCTGATAAGACAAAACAGGTTAAAAATGCGCTCAGCAACCTTGGCAATTTAGGAAGCTCGGGAGCACCGACCAAGGCTAACGCATTGGAAAGGATGCAGGAGCTAAATAAGCTATTCGAAAATAAACTGATCTCCAGACAAGAATATGAATCGAAGAAATCAGAAATCTTATCACAGTTGTAATGAACTCAATTTTAACACCCAGAAGGAGACACAATGACAATTTGGGCATTTAACAAAGTGGATGAGCCAGAGGAACGTCAGCTGATCTACCAATCAATTAAATCTGGCAAATCACGATTCGGTTGGTCGCAAAAAGATGAGCACAACCTGAAGCTAAAAGACAACTGGACAGATTGGCATTCCAAGCAGTTGTTTCTGTTACAAGTGAAGCGGGGAGATTGGATCGTTCATATCAACACTCCAAGTTGGGGGCGGTGTATTGCCGCACAGGTTCTTAGCGGATACGATTTCGACGAGGGTTTGAAATGTGACTGGGGTACAGACTTTAGGCATTGTTTTGAAATCGATACGGAAACGATCATCGAGTTTGACCGGAGAGATCAAAATATTTTGCCATCAGTCAATCTCAACCCCCGGCAGAGATATCACAGAATCTATGCGGTCGATGACTTCCTGCAGTCCATCGAAAATCTGAAAACAAATGCTGTTAACCTAAATGATGGAGAGAGCAAAGAAGAATACCATCTGAAGGAAAAAACTGGGGAGTATCTCGCCAGCATATCGGCCTTGATTCATGAAATGCACAAAAGCAAACACCTTGAACGCTTTCTTGCAAAAGTATTCAGAAGGATACCGGGCGTAATTGATGTTTCAGAAAATGGTTTTGGATGGGGTACAGACTATGGAGCAGATCTTATCGTCTCGCTGAGCTCTTCGCTGGGAAATCTAGAATTTGAAAACAAAATCATCGTTCAAGTTAAATCATTTGAAGGAACCCATCACGACTTAGAAGCGGTCGATCAAGTCATTACCGGCATCAAAAAGTATGAGGGAACAGCGGGAATGATCATTACGACAGCCAAAAAATCTGAGCAACTGGAAGAACGGGTGATTGAGGCATCCAATGAACTCGGCCTTCCAATAGATTTGCTGGCATCTGATGACCTGACCAAATTCGTGATCAAATACGCGCCTGAACTTCTCTTTAAAATATAAACCCTTCCTAACAAGAGCGTTCACCCTATCGCTTGCTCCGCGCGCTCAGGGTGACGCTTAACGTTGGACAAATAGAGAAGAATAATGAATAAGCCAAATTATCAGATATATGTGATGTTGACATGTCTAGTACTTGTAACTTCTTGCTCCAAAGCCACGCCTGAGATCACCACAGTCTTTGCAGAGGGTCTGGAACTTACGGATGATGAACTGAATAACGTTCTTTCCCTCGCACAAAATAGTGGTGTAACAAACGTATTACCTGTCACAACGGGATATATGAGTCACTCGTTTGACAGAGACGGATACGTATTTGTTGAGGAGACCGAATCTATCGTCTCGGGAAAGGCTCGGTATCGGGTGCTGTACATAAAGCGAAAACAATGGTCGACAGAATCAGTGCCCGATGAAAATCTCGTTCAACTCGGCGAGTTTTGGGTCTCGTCAATTAACAACATTGAATTGTCGGTTTTACATATCGGTGATAATGAATATCGATTCAAAGTCGATAAAAACATTTCCATTGATATGGCAACCACAATTCTCGAAAATCTTCTGAGAGGTGACTACACCCTTAAAGGTCAAGCGGCTCAGGAACTAAACGGGAATAACAAATCTAAGGAGGCCTCAGTATTGTTAAATCAAGTGGGGAAATGGACACCAATCGAACTCGGTTATGACATTTCTGAAGGGTTATATAGTTTTCAATTTGAAGGCGAGAGAAAGGGCGGTCCCTGCCCTTACCTTCGTTTTGGTTTTGATGGGTGTAGTATTGAGTTGATCGAATATTTTTCCATCCAAATGTAATAACTGTGAGAGCGATACTGTCCTGTAAAAGTGAAAAGATGTCCAACCAGTCATGGACCTTACGCGGGACAACGCACAGTCTATCGTGCCGGAGGTCTGAATCCCGCGCAGGTCACACCAAACGTTGAACTAAGCCGCTTCGCGTCAGGCTCTCGCAAAAGAAATCTCTTGGGTTA
>CAYWLQ010000274.1:0-1312 GCA_964458775.1 uncultured Myxococcales bacterium
GCTCATAGATTTCACATTGATATTCATAGTGAAAATTCTCTACCTTGCCCATATCGACCTCAGCTTGTCCTGTCTCGCGTTTTTCTTGTAAATAAGGCAGCTGCACAAACGGTGTATCAAGCTTTATCGATACCCAAGGTATGTTTAGACCGTCAGCAACTATGGCTCCGCGATATTTGAACAATGAAATATCACACCACGTATCCCTTGTTCCCTTACCCTTCGGAGGACAGAATCCGGTCCACTTGGCTATTTGTTTTTTCCAGGTCTTGGAGAAAAACAAGAATTTAAGTTTTAGCTTCAAACTTACCTTGCCCGACAATATGTCGCTAAAAGCAAGCGATACGCCAAAGTCATAGATAAACTTTAAATGCAGTTTCTTGGGATACACATTAAAAGATACCGGCGAATTATCCCCAAAAAGAGCCAGTGTTTCTAAGGGCAACGCTCGCTTGTCTTCCACCGCATCAAAACCTATTCCCACTCCTGCGGTAGCTGGCACGCTTATTTCCGCAAGGGACACAATGCCCTCTATTCCTGCCTTTATGGCAGCTATGCCGAAATCAAAGCCCACTCCCACAAACAAACCGACTCTTGCGGCCAGATAGGGTGCAGCTACAATACCCACCCTAGCAATAGTAGAACTGTCATTATTAATTCCCAAATCCAAAAACTGCAACAATACAGTTGCCGGGGTAAATTCGTAGTAGGCGCTTACCTTAAAGCCGTAAGCAAGAGATAAAAACACCTCTAAATTGGCGGGAATCGGGCCTACCATAAAGGTTTGGTTAAAAATTGTTATCTCTTTTTCGTCACCAAGTTTCAGCAAATCTACCGTATCGCCGAACTCCAATATCGGTGCTTTACCGTTGAGACCCGCAGCCAGCTCCAATGCTTTGTTTTTAAGCCGGGTCATCAAAACCTCAGAGTAGTAAGCAATAAAACGATTTATGGTATCTTCCGGCGCTTCCAACTCGCATGAAATATTTGAGACGGGAAAGTCAGCGGGCACAAATTCGGCAATGGACTTACACAGGTTGCCGAAATTATCAAGTCCCTCGTCTTTAAGCTTTTTATATTGTTTTAAAAGCTCTTCGGCATCCCGCATGGCTTTCTTGGCTTGGTTTACAACTTTTTCGAACTCGCGATATTTGTTTATGCATTGTTCCTGAGCTGCATCGTCAGGATAGTTTAATGTTTCGCTAAAAGAATCCGGTAAAAAGTCAATGCCCAGAATTTTTAATACCGAGGGCGAACCGTCCGTGTTCTTGGTGGTTAAGCCGCAAAGACTGTTTTCCGGGTCAAGACCTAG
>CAYWLQ010000274.1:1412-3132 GCA_964458775.1 uncultured Myxococcales bacterium
GGAATCTCAAGGTCTGTATCATTTTCTTCGAGATCATCATCTATTTGATTGGGAAAAACATTATCTTCTGCGGCTTGAACCGGCTCAATGGCAACCTCCGAAGCTTCAGACACCATTTCTAGTTCATCATCTACGCCGCAATACAGTACCTGTCCGCATGGATTATTGTCAGCCTCTGCTTCAAAACACTTAGCCTGCTCGCCTAAGGCTACGCCGCATACCTGACTGGGCATGCAGTTCATTTCCGGTAAAAGCGGTTTTAAACATACAGCATCGGGATTTGCAGATAGTAGACAATTGGGCCAAAAATCACCTTCCCTCGTATTTCTACAATTGCCTGTGTTATCTGAACAACAAAAGCCCACCTTACCGCAACGCTCGCCTGAACGACAATCGCCGTGCTTTTCGCACAGTTTTATTTTGCCGTCATAATATGTAGGCGATGTAAGAAGGCAATCCTGTGCCGAGCCAATTTTATAGGGCTCTTTGGGGTCTATGTCCAAAAGACTGTCATCCTCAAAAAACGGGTCACAACCCGGGGAATTCAAAGGCGGCGGTGCTCCTACTGATGTTAGATGACAATCATGACTATAGTAGTCGGTTTCGTTATCGTATTCGAGACATTCTGCTATTTTAGTTTGGTCTTGATTCCACTGTTCCTCTAATTCTTCGGGCGTTCCCGAGGGAGGCTCCACGCAATCAGTGTCGATATCCTCGTATCCCGTTTCAGGAAGACCGATGTGACCTATCGGAAGGCCGTTATCACCTATCTCCACTCCGCCGGGACGTCTTTCAGGAGCTATGCTCTCGCATATAAAACCTTTTAGCTCTCCGCAATTCTCAGTCGTCCACGTTCCGTCTGCTTTTAGAGCGCCGCACCGTTTTTCCGCATCTTCTACAGGCTCGCCGTCCGCCCATTTTACAACGCCCGCAAAATGACGCCTGCCGTCAGGACCTCCTACCCAGAACAACCTGCCGTCATTTTGTTCGCCCAAGGTCCATTTCCACTTGCCTTCCTGCGAAAGAGAATTTGCTCCCATCCATGCATCTTCTTTGCCGACACTGTTTAAAAACCGTCTTACAAAACTTTGTTCCTGAGGAGTATCCACCGACAACACCTCTCTATATTTTTCCGCCGAACAATAATTCTTCGCTTCTTCCCAAGTTGCTTGGCAGTCACAGTGCATATAGGTTCTATAATAGTGTCTATCAAGCTTCATTCTTCTTATTTCGCAAGTGCCTCCGCAGTCAGGCATGCAATCAGCGGCATTTCCGCATTTTCCGTTATTGCACGTATTAACGCCGACACAGACTCCGTCATCACACTTTGTTCCGTTCGGCACTCCCTCGCAACTTTCAGAATAGTCCTGCGAAGGATCCGTCGGCCTCGGATCTACCTCATCCGCTATCCCGTCTGAATCCGCGTCATCATCATCAGAATTGCCGCATCCTGTTATTCCGGGTTCTGTTTTATTTGGGTCAAATCTACATTGGTCAAGGCAGTTCGGCGTTCCGTCTCCGTCGTCGTCATCTTCGCTATAACCGCATCCGCATAATCCGGGTTCCACTTTGTAACGATTGCCCGGACACATATCCACTGCAAAATCCCAGTGATCATACGGCACAAAATTTATCGGCGTGCGTGCCTCTGCGTTTATGCTTTTCCCGATAAACTGCCCTTCGTGGTTTCCTCCGTTTAGAGGCGCAAGCCTAATTTCTG
>CAYWLQ010000275.1:0-3124 GCA_964458775.1 uncultured Myxococcales bacterium
CAAAGGGGTTGTCCGTCAGGCAAATCGAAAGACTGACAGGGATCAACAAAGGATTAGTGCAGAAAGCATAGAGTGGTTGTCAAATCCCCGTCCCCTTGGCACGTATCTGAGTCATTTCCGCCTGCTATTAAACCCTCTTTTTTTTAAAAAATAAAATTGAAATGAGAATTAGTATAACTACCATTGCTGCACATATTATCAAGGCTGAAATGAAATCAGAAGGTTCACCGGTGCCGCTTAATAATGATAGTGTTCCACTTGCAAGTGAAACAGGATTATATTTTGCCGTTTTTGGTGCTATGGTCACAATGTTAAGTGCGACAACTACTGTAAGGCAACTGAGCAGACTTCCGTATATATTGCTAAACAGAGTACCACCAAATATCAACAAAGCAAGAAGTAGTTCACCAAACAGCCAAGGGGAAATGAAAACAAGGAATGCATGTCTTGTCTCGCCAATCACCCAAAAATAAGATGTGTATGCGTAGCAAACACCAAGACAAAGAACATACGCTCCTATCCAGAGAATACTTGCTGTAAAAAATTTTGACAGAATTACCGTTGTTCTGCTCAGACCTTTGGTAAGCAAATTCACCAGAGTACCCCTGGAAAATTCATTTGACATTATCCCGGAAAAGATAATAACAAGTACAAGCATCCCCATTTGACTTATGTTTTTAAAGAACTGTGCCCAGGCATCAATCGCCGTAGGCTCGGGTACTTGGATTACGATTCCCTGACCCATATCCTCGAGACTACTCAATATTTCTGGTGTAAGCTTGGCGAAAAGCGGTGACATCATTCCGAAAAGCAGGAAGACGACAAAAAGGATATATGCTCTATATGTTGCAGTGCTCTCACGGAATTCTTTTTTTGTGAATGCGATAAACTGTCTCACTTTGTCACCTCCAAAAACAGATTCTCAATCGAAGACTCGGTTATTTCATATTTAGCAGGTGTTAAGTTGCTTGTCTCAAGTACATTCAGAAGCTCATTTAACTCGATCTCCTGGTCGAATTCCAGAGTAAGCGATTTTGTTTTTTGCTGTAATTTCAAGTCACTGATTGCTCTTTCTGTTACAATTTTACCTTTGTGGAGAATGGCAACACGATCACATATCCTCTCTACATCAGACAGAATATGCGTGGAGAAGATGACTGTTGTTTTGCCTTTTATCTGTTTCAGAATGTCGAGTATTTCCTTACGCCCGATCGGGTCAAGGGCGGAAGTCGGTTCGTCACAGATGAGCAGCTCCGGTTCACCAATTAGGGATTGCGCCACGCCGAGCCGCTGTTTCATACCCCTGGAGAAACTGCTGATTTTTTTGTTTGCGTTTGACAGCCCAACAAGTTCAAGTAATTCCGGAATTCGTTTACCATCAATGTTGGCTATTTCTGCACAAAGGCTGAGATATTCCCTGGGGCGCATATAGCCATAAAACTCGGGCACATCCGGCAGGTAACCGATTTTGCGGTTTGTTTTTGTTTCACCGAAACTAACAAGCTGGCCACATACATTAATTTCGCCTTTGTCAGCTTTCAGCAGTCCAAGAATCATCTTCATCGTAGTGGTTTTACCCGCGCCGTTCGCTCCGATAAAACCGAACACACAGTCTTTAGGCACTGAGAAAGTAATGTCATCAATTACCTTATTTGCTCCGAAAGATTTTGACAAGCAGCGAATTTCAAGTATGTCCATTAATCGTCACCCCGTCCGATTACAAAATATAGCACGGGGCCTATTATGCTTAAGACTATGCTGATAACAAGCCACAGTGCTTTGTTACCAAAACGGTATTTGTTATGCCGCAGAATATGAATTACCGCCGCAAGCATAAGCCCGAGTTGAATAACTGCAAGCGGAATAAGAAACGGCAAATATTGTGTAAGTTGTTCATTCATTTTATTAACCTCCTATAAAATTGCGTAATTGGCGAATTAGTTTTGTGAATTCCGGGTTGTCATGCAGACTGTCAAACGCAGGGTTGAGAAGAACATCGTTCAACATACTTTCTTTAACAGTGATTTCACTTCGTGGCATACTTCCAGCATTTTCAGACAACCACGCTTCGACTTTGTCAAAGAAATCATCTCCTCTTGCCTTGAACGGGAAGAATCCATGTACACATACGTCGACATATTTACCAAGGGCCACAATAGCTTCGTCCTTTTTTCCTGCCCCCTGAAACATATGCGCTCCTAGTGCATACAGAATTGCGGTATTGTTCGGATTTAACCGTCGCATTTGAAACAGTTCTGAGAGCTTTTCGGCACGGTCATATGCAGTAAATGCGGTTTCATAATTTGCAAGATTTATCCTGATGTAAGAGATTAAGCCTTCAAACACTTCCATTAGATTGAGGTAAAGGTCAATTTGGATAACCTCCATCGCTTTTTCCGATTTACCGAGCAGTTGAAAGGCCTGGGAGATAATCATCGTACTGTTCATGTTTGGTTTTACAGTTTCACCTAAAAGCTCAAGAACACTTTGAGGATCATCGATTTTTAAATAGCAAAATCCCTGGAACGATGCAGCCATTTCTGCAAGAACAATGTCATTGCTATTAGTCCGTATATGTTCGCAAAGCTTTATTGCTGACCCGACCAGTTCATTCCGCTGTTCTGCGCTATCGGCAAGCGGCGCGTGATTAACATATAGCTGAACCATCTCAAGCAAGAACATATAGCACGAGTAGTACTTTTTAACAAGTGCTTCGCATTCCGTAATTACCGCCTTAAATGGCAATTTGCTGAATTTTTCCGATAAGTTCGCGTATATACGACTAATTTCGTCTCTGCTGAGTTGTGGCGAATACCCCATTAAATCATCAATGCTAATATCGAAATATGTTGCGAGCATTGGCAACAGCGTAATATCGGGCAAACTCGTACCCGTTTCCCACTTTGACACAGACGCTTTTGATACACCGACATATGTCGCAAGTTCATCTTGAGTAATGCCTTTTTGACGTCGCCGTGCAGTTAAGATTTCTGCCAAATGTATATCTCTCAAGTTAACCACCTCCTATGTTCTCTATTATAATCGATACTAAGTAAACTCAAAAGCGATTTATAGTTGATATATTTAAATATAATCAACTATGAGGAAACATACATGAAAAAAC
>CAYWLQ010000276.1:0-3061 GCA_964458775.1 uncultured Myxococcales bacterium
TCAGACGGCCCGTTGCGTCATAACAGTTAGTCAATTGAATCGGCTCTCCTTCTTGCGCTCCGGATATCAGTGCACACCAGTAGGGTTGACTATGACTCGTATCTTGAACGTAATCGATATGTATCAGATTCTCATCGCCCCATTCTTCAAGCGCACGAGTACTCGTGATTTTATTAATACGACCCAATTCATCGTACGTATGCCCAGTGGCGTGGCCATCTGCTTCTACTTCCTCCACAACGCGTCCAAAGTAGTCGTATGATACTTTCACTTCACTGCCATCGGGAAGAGCGGTTGTGTTCACGTAGGCGTTTCCATCGTGGTTGTAAGAATGTCGAAATTGTGTGGTAATACCACCAGGCGCTACAACGGTCTTTAAGGAGCCATCGGTATCATACGTATACGAATTCGTGACACTTTGATCAATATTGTCAGTACGCGTTTGAGACGCTAGTCTGCCGCCGACATAGTCGTAGACGACATGTTCGATGTATTGATACTCCTGCTCACGTTCGTCACCAACGAGTAACTGATATTTACTAGGATAATTTCTATATTCCTGCCCAAAGTCATTGTAGAATTCTTGGATCTGTACAATATCGAATTTCGAATACTCATCTCCCCATTGGAGAAACTCTCTCTCTTTTATCATTCCGCTATTTCGGTCAAAATAGACACTTTGCTGAAACCAAGATGAGTATGAAAAGCATTCACCACTGGGATCAGAGTCACCCAAGCAATTGCCTTCCTCATCATATTGTTCTCTGTAAACTCGCACGGGATATACATATATAAAGGAAGGATCGTTAACTAAGTAATTAACCGCTTTGTATTCGTAATTGACAACACTTAATTTCCTTGCACCATGATTAACGTGATCATAACTGGTCTCTTTTCGTACAAGCCTACCACTCACTGTTTCTGAATCTCGAAAGTCTGTACTGGGAGGAGTGAAATAATAATAATCATAGGTTGATACTTCATCGAAATATACAATCCTTGCTTTACTGTTCGGGAATATTCTTGTTCCTATTTCTTTCCAGCCTAAAAACCTGTTTTTCTCGTCATATTCAGCACCGTCCGAATAAGTAAAGTAACGTTTTTCTACCGGTAACGATGGGACCTTCTTATTGTCTATTACTACCGCTGCAAGAACAGTTCGCGTGTTGAAGTTTTTACTAGGCACAGGGTCCTGGTGCAAAGGGTTATCATCTTTGTATTTAAGAACCATTCTCCGACCATTGATCTCGTTTTTGATTTCCCTCAGTCTTCCTATTTGTCCGGCCATGTTTTCGCGACAATACCACTGGTTGCCGTCGTCCGATACAGATAGCAAGTCGGGGATACCATCTCCATTGCAGTCTCGAAGAAATGTACCTTTGTGAGTTTCATGTTGTTCGTCAGATTGACCATAGATAATTCGTTCGTATGCAAGATATCCCAGTTCAGAGTCTGCCCACTTTTCCTGGTCCATAAATCTTGCGCCAAGGTTGATCGAAACATATATTCCGCCTTCTCTACCGGTTTGTCCCGTTGATACGAAATCAGGCAGTCCGTCGCCATTCATATCAACTAAATTTTGCCGTTCATATGAATCTCTAATATATGAGTCTCCCTCGTTTCTTGGCCAAGATGGCAACTCATTCCCAACTAGTCCTGGAGGTTTACTAAAACGGAAAGGAATACCTCCTTGATGAGAACTACTCGTTCGAATACATGTAGTTGGAAAACGGGTCTGATAATCGTCTAGTACACGGTCACTAATCTGTGGAGATTGCGGCATATTTCTTATTAAGAAAGAATTACTGTTGAACTTTCCTGTGTTAAAGCGAACGTAAAACATTGGAACCTCATCCTCCCCTCGTTTTCGCGATTCCACCTTAACAATATCCGGCAATCCATCTCCGTTTATGTCGGTAACGCGCTTTACCTCACAACTATGGTTATAATCATAATTATAGCCTTCATAATTATCCCATTCATCTTCATAGACATACTCAAGCGAATCAATGTCGTTAAAGTCTGCTTCGGCGAGAGAAATAATATTTGAATCAAATCCATCCACAGGCCCATTATTGAGAATTGCCCCAATGTGTCCACCCGGCCACACTGTCAGTCGATCCAGCCAGCCATCCCCATTGACATCCAAAAATTTATAAAATACATGTGAACGTGTTTCTCTACCTAATTCTCTCTCGCCGTACCACCATCTATCATATGCATGAATATTAGAGCGTACAGACTCCAGTGAATAATCTTCTATAAATTCATTGTCATCGGTACGCCCGTTATCACGATAAAAGAAGAAGTCATCTTCCACTGTAGGGTACCAATAAGTACCATCAAATCGATTCAGTTCCGAGGGGTATTCTAACGCCGAATCAGTGTTGCCAAAAGCCACAATATATTTTCCATCACAAACAGCAATAAGATCTTTTGCACCGTCGCCATTTATATCATAAATACCGCTTCGCTTAAAGCTCCACCCTCGAAAATCGTATGTTTCAGACAATGCAAGAGGAAATCCATTCCAGTTGTCTGGATGAATACAACTGGGGTCTGATCTCAACAGATCGTAGAAGTTACCAGTTAATCCAGAATCAAAGTAATCCCGCACACTAGAGTCTTGATCCGGATGATTTCCATGTCCCAGGTGATATGCTGGAAATTGGTTAAAATATATAAGAACCAAATCTAGTACTCCGTCACCGTTCCAATCTAAACGATCTAGATCAGTTACCGATGAAGTGCGAAATCCACTTTTGTGGACTCTGCCCCAAGTATCAGTAAGCCCGTTTAGAGTAAAATAACTGCTAGGCTTAGCAGGCTTGAAGTACAGATTATCCTCTCCTAAATTAATCGGCGATCCATCTATAGGATATTCATAACCCGGTTCTGTATAGCTAAAAGTATGTTCATTTGTTTTTTTTCCCGCTTCGTTACGTTCCACAACGCTAGATAATTGGGATTTCCCAAATGCTCCGCTCGCGTAATTTGTCTCTATACTTTTTAACGTATTTCCCAATGGGTCCCGAAAAGTAATTTTGGAGAGGAGATTGGG
>CAYWLQ010000277.1:0-3056 GCA_964458775.1 uncultured Myxococcales bacterium
CCAGCAAGAGTATACTTACGAGAATAATCATCCCGGGATACTCTGCCATTTTAGGCAGCCAATCAGATACTGTGCTGTAAAGCTCCAGCATGTTAAGAGTGCCGGAGTAGTAAAACATAATTAGAATGCCGGCCAGCATAAGCATGTCGCCCACGCCGGTAACCACCAAGGCTTTGATACACGCTTGCGAAGGTGTTACATAAGGTGTCGGCGGAGGTCCGCCCAGCCAGTATTTTTTTTCGTCTTTATAATAAAAACCGATAAGCCCGAAGCTGCAAACTCCCACCAATTTCCAGCCAACAAATAAGAAGAGAAGGTTGTTGGAGAGAACCAACAGAAGCATGGAACCGATAAAGGCATTCATCCACATCCAAAAACGCGTTTGACCGGGATCACCCTTCATGTAACCCACAACATAGAGCATGATAATGGAACTGACTGTGGCCACAACACACGCTACGACTATGCTGATAGGATCAAGCAAAATTCCAAAGCTAATTTTAATGGGATTTTCAAGCCATGTGTAGGCATATTCAACCGGAAAGCTCTCCGGTTGAAAAATACCCGGAAGCAAGCTGAGCGCTGCTCCGGCAGCAGTAAGTGCCGAAAGAACTGCCCATATATCTCTTGCCTTCGGATGAATTTTAGCAAACAGCGGAGTCAAAGCCGCACCGACCAAGGGAGCGAAAATGCACAGGAGCGCCGCGTTCAACTGCATATCTACCTCCCAAATCCCGCGGGAATCGCGTGCTGAATGAATGTATCAATAATATGACCGTTAAAAATGCCGATTATTATCACCGCACCGGCAGCAATAATCGTAGGAATGAGCATTGAAACAGGTGCCTCGTCTCTTTTGAGACCGGTTACTGTTTTGGCTTCTCCCTCTTCGGCGGGGAAGTACATGTGTTTAACTACATTTATAAAGTAGATTAAATTTAAAATACTGGACAGCAAAATTGCGCCGACGAAAGCCCAGTTTCCGGCATCAACCGCTCCCATAATTAGATATAGTTTGCTGAAGAAACCGCATGTCGGAGGGATACCGATCATTGAAAAGGCTGCAATTGTAAAGGCCGCTACTGTAATAGGCATCTTAATATACAACCCTCTAAACTGGGTAATATCTCTAAAGCCGGTTTTGTAGATAATTGCACCGGCCACAAGAAACAGTGTGCATTTCATAAATGCGTGATTGACTATATGTAAAACTCCGCCGGTAAAGCCCATTTGATTTGCAAGGCCGATTCCGAGTACTATATATCCCACCTGAGCCACCGATGAGTATGCCAGCATTCGCTTTAGGTCTGTTTGCGCAATGGCCAAAACCGAACCCAAAATCATGGCGGCTGCGCCCATCCATGCCAACACATCGGTAATTCCGAGGGTTTCGGTTGCGTACTTGGGATCGAACACAGTAAACATAATGCGAATCATCATGTATGCTGCGGTTTTAGTCATGGTGGGCGCAATAAGAGCGCTGACAGCGGAGGGAGCATCTGAATATGCGTCAGGAAGCCAAAAATGCACAGGGAATAGTGCCATCTTTATAGCTGTTCCAAGCATAAAGAAAGAAAAAGAAACCAAAATTACTTTGGAGCCATATAGCTCCGGGAGAATTCGAGACAAATCCTCCATGTTGAGGCTGCCTGTAACACTGTAAAGATACCCGACTCCAAGCAAGTAGAAACACGCACCGATTGTTCCTACCACCAGATATCGATAAGTTGAGAAGGGGGCTTTGTTGTTGCCCAAGGATATTAGCGAATAACCGGTAATGGAGGAAATTTCTAAAAATACGTATAAATTGAAAACGTCTCCAGTAGATACGATACCGAGAAGACCTGTTATCAAAAGTAAATATACACTATAAAAATGAGTCTCTTTCCCGGCTATTTCCTGTTCTGCGCTCTTTTTTGAATATATTAGAACACACAAGGCTAATATGGAGATCAGAACCTCCATCATTGCACTCAAGGAATCAATCCTAAATGCAATGCCCCAAGGGGGAGTCCAACCGCCCATGTAATAATGTACAACTCCCGATTCCATTACCCCGACTGTTAATATCAAGGAATTGAAAACGCAGGCTGACAAAGCGGCGACAACCAATGGAAAAACAAAGGAGCGCTTCCACATACCCACAAGAGGAACGATTACCGCAGTGAGCATGGGAATCGCGACTAGTAGTGCCGAATATGGAGGATGATCTATATTCATTTTATTTTCTTCAGTACTTCCGTCTCATCGACGGTGCCGTAGGTTTTGTAAATTCTTAGCAGCAAGGCTAAGGCAACACCGGTGGTGGCAACACCCACTACAATAGCGGTCAGCATCAACACATGAGGCAGCGGATTAACATATTGATTAGCTATGAGCTCTCTTCCGGCTACAAGCACAGGGACAGCCGCATTTGGTTTTGCACCGAGAGAAACAAAAAACAAAATAATTGACCACTGAAAGATATTTATTCCTACCAATTTCTTAACCAAATTTCGCTTTGCCATCATGGCGTAAAAGCCGATCATCATGAGCGCAATACAGACAAAATAGTTAAAGTGGGTGATTAAAATTGAGGTTTCTTCCATTGATTCACCACTTATTCAAACTCGATTAAATCGTAGTATAAAGACAGCATAACAGACATAACAGTAAAACCGACGCCCAGTTCTATGCCGAACATCCCCATGCTTCTGGCATTCGGAATCGGCAAAATTCCATAATTGAGAAAGTTTGCGCCGAGGATGAGACAAGCAAAACCTATACCTCCGTATATCAAAACTCCTAAGCTGGTAAAGATTGTTAGCATTTTTACGGAAAACAAGCGCTTTACGGTTTCAACATCTTTAGCTATTCCCAAGAGAATAAAACTTGCCCCCAATATTACGCCGCCCTGAAAACCTCCTCCGGGACTGGTATGTCCGTGCATAATTACGTAGATGCCAAATAGCTGAATAAAAGGAATTAGAAGACGTGTCATCGTGGTGATGACAATGCTTTCTTGCGAATTGCTCATAATCCGTTCTCCTTTTTGGGCCTTCTCAAAATGAGCAACA
>CAYWLQ010000278.1:0-2987 GCA_964458775.1 uncultured Myxococcales bacterium
AAAGTTGGAGGTTTTGAATGATTGTTTCAATTACAAAAAAACTATTTCTATTATTTGTTTTATCGATTTCCTTTATCAGCGTCGCTCAAGCTCAAAATGCGAAACAGCCTAGAATAAATAAATTCACACCTAATGCCGGACCTCCCGGACAGGAAGTAAAGATTGCCGGTGTCAATTTCGGTAATAATTCTAAAGTGGTAGAGGTTAGACTTGGCGGCGTTCCTATGGAAATTGTCAAAGTCAAGAATAATGAAATCAGAGCAAAGGTTACCGGTCAGAATAGAACAGGCGTAATTCAATTGGCAGTATCGGGAGTGAGAAGTGACCCTACCTCAGAAACTTTTGAAGTTTATCCTCCTGTTAAGGCAACTAAAATGGATCCGATGACTGTTTCGCCTGGAGGTGAAGTGAAAATATACGGTTCCGGTTTTAGTTCGAATCCTTCTGATCATATACTTACTATCGGCAATCATAAAACAGTTGCAAGTAGAATGGAGGGAAGTGTTGCCGTATTTGTGGTCCCCTCCAAGGTCTCGCCCGGCCCTAACGCTGTCGTTTTTGAAGTTAAGAGGCGCGGAATAATAAATATTCCGGTACCTTTGACGATATCGGACGGAGCTGCCATTACTAGTTTTGCTCCTATGCAAGGAGAACCGGGAACTGTGGTAACCATATACGGCAAAGGTTTCGGCTCTTCTAGCTCTGATGTCAGGGTAACGGTCGGCGGACAATACGCACAGGTTAATTCGGTATCGCCTACAGCTATCGTAATTACGGTTCCGGCAATTTCTTCACCCTCTCCCATAACTGTACAAACAAAAAGGGGCGGCACCTTGGTTTCGTCTCAATCATTTGCAGTTTCAGTTCAGGTTGTTATCAGCACATTTGCTCCGATGGCAGGTCAGCCGAATCAACAGGTTCGATTGTACGGACAGGGATTTGATCCAAATCCCAGGCGCAACCGAGTAACCTTGGGAAACAAAATGGTTCAGGTATTAGAAGCTGCTCCGAATACTTTGGTTGTAAAAATTCCGGCAAATGCAAGCAGTGATACCTTTAGGATAACAGTTGAAGGAGGCGGTTCTGCGGAATCAGCTACAGCTTTCCAAGTGGCTGAACCTTTGGTTGTGACAGGATTTTCTCCTGACAACGGCTCAACCGGTGCTTTTGTTAAAGTTACCGGAAAAGGATTTACCACCAGCGGAATGCGTGCGTTTATCGGCCAAACTCCGGTTGGGCTCAGGGTGCTTTCACCCACTCAGGCTTTAATAGGTGTTCCTTCAAAAGCCAAAGACGGACCGATCGTAATGATGTCACCGGCAGGGGTTAAAGCTTCAAGTAAGACGTCCTTTAGAATTATAGCTGATGTGTCCGTAAATAAATTCTATCCTCTTTCAGGAAGGCCCGGAACAAAAGTCACCCTTTACGGCGATCAGTTTGAGGTAGGAAAAACCAAGATATACTTGGGCAAGGCGGAACTGAAACTGGAACCCGGTATGAATAGCACCATGATGGTTGCAACCGTACCGAATGAAGCAGAATCAGGACCGTTTAGGGTTGCAGTAGCAGGTAGAAGAGAGGTCCGCTCTGTCGGAGCATTTAAGGTGTTGCCTCCGGTGGAAACCTTTACACCCAAACCGACAGAACCCAAGCCGTCTACGCTCGATATCAAGCCTGACGACAAACCGGTTATAGAGAAGCTAATGTCAGAAACTCCCACTGAAGCAATTCCGAAAAAGGCAGAAACCGGCAAGGCTCCCACTATTGATGAGTTGCTCGGTTTTGAGTCGGACGGCACAGACACAACCGGTATTGTTTCATTCGATCCGGGAGAGGGGCCGGTAGGAGAAACCGTAATGATAAACGGTTCCGGCTTTGGAGACGATCCCAAAAAGGTAACGGCTTGGATTGGTGACAAAAAAGCAACAGTAGTCGGCTGCGTACCGGACATGATAATGATTGAGGTGCCTAGCGGAGCAGTTACCGGCAAAATTAAGATTAAGGTAGGGGCAAAAGAACCCATGGTTTCCAAAACAAATTTTGTTGTTCAATAAAGATTATTAAAAACAGGAGATTCCAATTATGCCGAAATGCTCAATGTGTAAAGAAGATGCAGATGAGATGACGATTGTCAAAGTTAATGGGGTAAGAAAGAAAGTCTGCGAAGATTGTGCTGACTTAATAGAAGAGAAAGCATCTGTAGCAGAAGAGAGCGAGTCAGTAGTTCAAAATATGATGGGGTTTAAAGGCAGAAGATAGTCTGTATCAAATACTCATTGTCCTTTTGCAATAATGCATTCCAAGCAGTTCTGAATGGCGCAAATAGATGTTAGCTGCTGAAAAATCATTCAAAATCAAAGTTCAGACCTCCTGATCTGTACAATAAACAACTCATAAAAAGATGTTATTTTCAGAATAATAAACCTAGATTTTCTGGTTATCGACTGGGAAATAAAGAACTTTCACAGAAGAGTGTTCCCATTACTCCTCGACAGTTTGAGCCACATGGGCGGTTTGGAGTGAGCTGTCAGTGTAAAGCAGATTTGCGAAGCAATTTGATCTCTTCTTCTTGAAGACCGGTAATCTCAGCAATGCGTTCTGTAGACATACCCTCTGATATAAGCCTATATGCAACCTGACGCAAACCTTCAATTTTGCCTTCAGCTTTGCCCTCAGCTTTACCTTCAGCCTCACCTTCAGCTTTGCCTTCAGCTTTGCCTTCGGCCTTCCCCTCGGCTTTCCATTCCTCTATAAATCGCTCTACATTTTTTGATAACATGGCTGTTACCTCTTCTGTGCTTCTTGCTTCTCGGTATAGTCTTTCGACCTCCGACTTACTTTTATAATATATACGATCAATAAAGTTTGCAAAACTTCTTTGTAATTCCGGCGTTTCCTTTAACACCTGAATCAAAGAAACCAGAAGCTCTCTATTCATATTCTTCTTTAAATGAGTCCGGCTCTTTCTTTCAGGAATTCAAACCCGG
>CAYWLQ010000279.1:0-2981 GCA_964458775.1 uncultured Myxococcales bacterium
AAGTGTCACCCATGTCTCCGGATAGAGTGTTACCCATGTTTTCGGTTGCACACGAACGCGTCAACCGAATGCCGAAATTGCGTTTTATAAATATCGCCGCGAAGCGGTGAAGGAATACAGCCTGGGGATTCATCCTCAGGATCGGAACAAAAAGACGATTGCGTGCTGAAGGCATGCGGGAAAGATTGAATACAGACAATTGTTCGCAAGTCTTACATAGCTTTCGTACTTTCAACATCCTTCCATCCTATGTACCTCAAATTTTATTCACTGCTTTCAGTGGCCTGCTTTCAGTGGCCCTGGCACCATGTTTGAAGGACTCACTGAAAGCGAGGTGTAAGGGTGCAAAAAGAATGGTCTTGGCACAACTCGGCACACACCGATTACTTTTGCAACAAAATACAAAATATCTATATGTCTGTTATTATTGCAGAACTTGGCTGGTTGTTCTTTTCTTGTTAACTGGCAAGTTTTTTGCAAATATTTTCAGTTTGAGTCGACTGAAATAACTTTTATCATAAATATCTTTGTTAAGATAGAAGGAGAAAACATGTGTTCTGTTTGGTTTAGAATTCTTGTTGTTTATTTCTTGATTGCTGTCGGCTGCATCGAGTCTAAAACAGAAACAGTTTTCTTCAGCGATGAAGACGCAGACGATCCTATTAATCGAACCTTAGGAGTTATGGACAATGTTAGGTCCGTGGCTGTCGGCATGAGAGACAGTTGTGCAGTAACTAAGGACGGAGAACTTTGGTGTTGGGGTAATAATAACTACGGCCAAATCGGTAATGGCACTAAAGTAGCATCATGGACACCCCAAAGAGTTGAGGGAATACTTGAACCGGTGGCAAAGGTTCGTGTGGGGACTAGACATACCTGTGCGGTGACCGAATCCAATTCGCTCTACTGTTTTGGAAACAATTATTATTGGGCGCTTGGTATAGACAACGATTGTTACAATTCTGATGATGATTGCATATTCTTGACGCCGCAACTCATTACGTCTGTCGGTAACAATGTTGAGGATGTAGCGCTCGGTTCTTCACATACTTGTGTTCTTAACACCGAGGGCGAGGTACGATGTTTCGGCGACAATGAATACGGGACTCTCGGCAACGGTACTATCGGATATGAAACATCTACTGCCGAACCTTCTCCTGTGCATAATATGCCCGAGCGTGTAACTGCTTTGACTGCCGGAGTGAACCATACATGTGCAGCTTTGGAGTCAGGAGGAGTTAAGTGTTGGGGTGATAATTCTAGCGGGCAGTTGGGTAGAGGGCACAGCAGCAATTTCGATTCCAATAGTGATATATCTATTCCGGAATATGTAATCAATTTACATGAAAAAGTTGTTCATATGGATGCAAACTGGTGGCACACCTGTGCAGTTACAGAGACAAGTGAGACTGTATGTTGGGGGGATTCACTGTGGGGCGCGGTGGGTGTTGTCGGAGGTGAATGGGAAGGCGGAGTTGAGGAAGGTATACCTTTTCGACCTACTGTGCCGCTTGATAACATTGTACAAGTATCTACAGGCGAAACCTTTTCTTGTGCACTCAACAAATCGGGTTCTGTTGTGTGTTGGAGTGTAGATGAAGGACTAGGGATATTGGGACCGGCAATTGCAAACGGTTCAATTTATCACGAAGTTCCTCTTGAATCGCCTGGAACGTATATCGGTTCAGGAACGGCGCACAGCTGTGTCAGCACAGCGGACGGTCGGGTATTTTGTTGGGGAGATAATGAACATGGAGAATTGGGAGACGGAAGCGGCGGCTATGTAATGACTGCTGACATTCCGGGGAAAAATATTGTTGCTGTTGACACCGGAGGTTTATACAATTGCGCGATTGACAATAACGCTCGCGCCATATGTTGGGCCACAGAAACTTATTTTGAATCTCCTATAATCATTGAGGACATTATCGATATCACTTCGGATATCAGTCAGCTGTCAGGTTTGGTTTGTGCTGTTACCGTAAACGGTAAGCTTTTATGTTTTGGGGAAATAACAGAGTATCTTTGGGCTGAGAATAAACATTATCAATGGAAACATGAACTTCCGACACAAATAGAAGGTCTTCCTGACAACCTGCGTTCAGTTACAACAACAGATTACGGTGCATTAGTGTTGACAGAAAAAGGAGAGGTTTTTTATTGGGGATATCTTATCGGAGAAGGTTTTGGGGTGCGTGCCTTTTCTGGAATTCCAACTGTTCAGCAAGTGGACCGATATATTGCATTAACAAAAGACGGGCGGCTGTTGCAACTTGACCCTAATACAGGAGAAGGTGCTGAAACGGATTTTCTAAAAACGTTTGCCGCTGCTGCCGGAGAGATCGTTTCTATCAGTGCTAGCGGCTACTCAACACCTATTCATAAATATTGCGGAATATGTGCTGTAAATATCAACGGTGAGGTATGGTGCGCCTCAACAAGCTCATCTTCTTCTGAATCTCCCCAAAAGATGCAATTGCCTAGTCCTATTGAAAAAGTTTCTATCGGAATAAACACATGTATGATTAACAACGCCGGCGAAGCTTGGTGCTATGGGTGTGACCTTCTTAACTACACAGAAGAAGGCCCTTGTAGAGTAGTTATTTCTATCCCGACTACAGTTACAGGTCTAACAGATCTTGTTGATATCAGCACGGGAGGCAGACAGAGTTGCGCAGTTAAAACCTCAGGAGAAGTTGTCTGCTGGGGACAGCACGGTCCGGGACTTGGTGTAAAGGATATTACCGGATACTCATCGATGCCCGTAGCTATACAGTCAGATCGATAACCGATATGGTTCTAACTTCTTTTGGTCGAACACCTCGACGGAGGTGATGCACGAGAAATCAAAATCATTAAGATCCTATGAGCAATGAAGATACTTTTTCAATCTACCTGAAGACAAGAAAGCTTATCAGATCCCCCAGAACACCAAACCCCCGACGCGGATCATTCCGATATTACAGACAATTTGTACCTCC
>CAYWLQ010000280.1:0-2917 GCA_964458775.1 uncultured Myxococcales bacterium
GTAACCTTTCGGTAAGGCTGCATGAAAAAATATTTAGGCTGTTGTAGATTCATCAATCGGCGGAGATGAAAGGAGTGCTGATGATGAAGAGGAATGTTGTTTCGACAGTTTCGGTGCCGGAAGAGATTGCTTTGTTGGGTGAGAGAATAGAATTGTGGAGACGACGGCGGGGGAAGATGTGTCCTATGCCGGAGGAATTGTGGATTGAGGCTGCTGAGCTGGGGCGACGCTTTGGTATTTCTACTTTATCTAAAAAATTGAGATTGGACTTTCGTTGTCTTAAGCGGAGAGTTGAGGAAGAGCACGCGGTTGCTGTCAGCACGCATGACGGTTTTGTGGATCTCGGTTTGTTCGACGGATTTTGCAAAAAAAAACCGGTTGAGAGCAGTGTTACCGAGATGGAGATTTGCAAAGGCGGAGAGGTAACGGTACGAATTCGGCATAGCGGTTCTTTGGAGTTGGACATAGCGGACATTGTCGGACGTTGTTTAGGGAAAAGCTGATGCTTCAGATAACACCGCAGATGCGCGTGTTGGCGTCTTTAAATATTGTCGACTTTCGCAAGGGGATAGACGGATTGGCCCGGGAGTGTCGCACGGTATTAAAGGAGGATCCTTATTCCGGGGCGGTATTTTTGTTTCGAAATCGCAGAAGGACGGCGGTAAAGGTTTTGATATATGACGGGCAGGGATTTTGGCTTTGTACAAAAAGATTATCAAAAGGAAAGTTTAAATATTGGCCTGAAGCGACAGAAGATAAGGAATCGAGCCGATTGGAAGCGCATGAGCTTGCGGTGCTGCTGAGCGGCGGGGATTTTAGAGGTATTGATTCGGTACCGAAATGGCGGAGAGTTGACAGGATATGATATGAAATAAATAGGTATCTACAAGAATAAGAGCAGAATCAGTAAATATAAGATCACTAGTAAAAACACGAATGCATTTTTTTACAGATCTTTGTATTGAAATTATTGAAGAAAAACAGATCGTGAGATCGTCGTACTGATCATGGGTTCCGATATTTTTATTATTGTGCTTTATAATAGGTGTGTTGAGAGAAGCACCATATAGAGTCAATAAACAAATCGGTGAAACAGACCCGCAAAGGGAATGCTGTTTCTGACTTATGTAGAATTCAGTACGAGGATATAATGTCGAAACGTCGAATTAAGAGCATAAAAAAACACGGTCCGCCTCAGACGGGTAAATCTTCAAAAAGCGCATCGCAGAAGCGGCAAGAGATATCACTTGAAGAGCTTAAGTCGATTGTCGCACGTGTTAAGGAATTGGGTTTGGAAGATGAATCATTGCTCAAGCTTGATGCCGCTGTAGATACACTGGGCGTGTTGACTCGTGAATTGGAAGCAAAGGGAGCATCGATTCATCGGCTTAGGCGATTGATATTCGGTCCGAGTACGGAGAAGACTCGGAATGTAATAGGCAGTGACAAAAACACAGATGTTCAAAACACAGAGGGGAAAAGTAATACAGAATCGACTTCATCGGAGTCGTCGCCGGAATTGAGCGAGACTGAAGCAGCGCAGGCATTGGAGGCTATTACCGGTGATGCACAAACAGACAAGCCTAAGCGCAAAGGCCACGGTCGCAGGAGTTCTCAAGAGTATACCGGAGCGAAAAAATGCAGCGTGGATCATGATAGTTTGAAACACGGGGATTTGTGTCCTGAATGCGGCAAGGGTAAGGTATATCGCCAAAACGAGCCAAAGTTTTTGGTACGTGTAACCGGAGTGGCACCGATAGACGCTACGGTGTATGAACTTGAGCGGCTTAGATGCAATCTTTGCGGCGAGGTATTTTGCGCAAACGCTCCTGATGGCGTAGGCGAAGACAAATACGATAACCGAGCGGCTGCAATGATATCGTTGCTCAAATACGGATGCGGAACACCGTTTAACAGGCTTGCCAAGCTTGAGCAAAATCTCGGCATTCCTCTGCCGGCATCAACGCAGTGGGAAGTTGTAAAGCCCAAGGCATATCAAATGGTGCCTGTGTTTAATGAAATAATTAAACAAGCGGCACAAGGAAAAATTCTTCACAACGATGACACAGTCGGCAGAATTTTACAACTCGAAGGAATTCGTAACGGGCCGTATATAATTGACGATGACGGAATCGACAAAAAACGAACCGGTGTGTTTACCTCCGGAATCGTATCCGTAGGAGACAAACATCAAATTGCGCTGTTCTTTACAAGTCGCAAACATGCCGGTGAAAACCTCGAAACCGTGCTCAAGCATAGAGCATCCGGCCTGGGACCTCCGATACAAATGAGCGACGGCTTAAGTCGCAACACCAAAGGAGATTTCGAGACCATCGAAAGTGAGTGTAACAGTCACGCGAGAAGGAAATACGTCGACGTCGTGAACAGCTATGCTGATGAGGTAGAGTACGTGCTCAACCAATATCAGATTGTATATAAGAATGACGAAGAGACGATAAAACAGAGAATGTCGGATGAAGAGCGTCTGGCATATCATCAGAAACACAGCGGTCCGATTATGGCATCCCTTGAAAAGTATCTAAGAGAAGCGCTGGAACAAAACCAAATAGAATTAAACAGCACCCTAGGTGACGCAATTAAATACACGCTCAAACATTGGGAAAAGCTGACCATGTTTCTAAAAATCCCAGGAGCCCCGCTGGACAATAACATTTGTGAACGAGTAATGAAAAAGGCGATACTGCACAGAAAAAATGCATACTTCTTCCGCACTGCCAACGGAGCCTTTGTAGGAGACCTATTCATGACACTGATACACACAGCAGAGCTAAACAACGAAAATCCGTTCGAATACCTAGTTGCTCTTTTGGACAACGAAAGCCTAATAGCCCAAAATCCGGAAAACTGGATGCCCTGGAACTTCCGCCAAACTATAGCAACCATCAAAGAAAATAAA
>CAYWLQ010000281.1:0-2916 GCA_964458775.1 uncultured Myxococcales bacterium
TCATGTCTCTCTCCCCAAAATTAAACGCTCGAAGTTAGAGAAATCACAGCAACAGAACAAAGCGTATGTAATTTGACAGTATTAATAAAAGTTACCTCTTCGTCAATTTATATTGTCTGTGCATGAACATATCGGGGAAATATTCAAGCTATACTGCGATCCGCATGGGCATGTATGGGTATTATGGCTTTAACAACTTATTAGAACCGACAAGGTTTCGTTTGCTCCTAGATGTTTCTTGCTGAGTTCTATAGATAAATCAAGACAGCTTTTTAAAACCTCGTCATTGAGTGATGCATGCTGAAAAAACACTGCTAATGCTTTTGTAACTGTTCCTTCTACAGAGGTTCGCAAAGAATCAGAGGTGGGAGAACCGAACGGTCCTTTTTGATCGGCAAGACAAAATCGGTTACCTACATTTACGCGGTCTTTGCGAATTCCTTCATAGCTTTCTTCCTCTCTGCCAAGTCTAACTATAACAGTATCTCCTGCAATTTTAGACTCATCGTATAAACCGACAGGTGTGAGCATTTGCAGACTAACCATATTGAATAAATCAACCAGGGGATGAATGCGATAAAGAGTTTTTCCTTTTAGAAGCCGTCTTAGAAGTGCTTCAGAAGACGGCCTGGTCTTGGTCGGATCAATTCCAATGCTGCGATATAAAAGTCTTGCCCGCAATACTTCCGGAATTTGCCCGACGGTCAGACCTCGCCATTTGTTTTCCAAAACCTCACACAACCCGACAAGGCTTTGCCATAGAGCGTCTCCCCCGTCTTGTGGAAGAGTAATGTCGGCCAGTCGAAGCACTCCCAAACGCACAACACCCTGCAAAGCTGAATCGACTATTACTTTCATTTGATTGCTCCTGATAGCTGAGAACCTGCAATAATTTTTTACAGGTTCTCTCGCTGCAATAGAAGAATAAAGAGTGCGTTAATCTACGTTCTGAACGCAAAGATTGGTATCGATACGGAAATTTGACTCTGTAACATGACGCTCTGCATGGAAGACATCAAGTGCGTAAATATGTCCCTCGATCAATCCTAAGCTTTGTGTTTGTGTGTATTGCGGGTCTATTCCTCCGCCTGTACCGTCCCAATCGTACACAGTCACAGCACTCATACCCGCTCCGCTACCGGTCATGCTAACTTCGCCGTATCTTACTGAGTGAATTCCTCCTACATCAACCACCAGATTTCCATCTATGAATACCCACACATCATCATCGCCGGTAAATGCAAAGGTCTGTCCGCTCTGATAGATGAAGTATTCCTTAATCTCGGTAGTAAAGTGATAATTATGACTTAATCCAAAATTGCCCAACCCATCCCCATCAATGGGGAAGAAACTGTTGTTCACATAAGTATATATTCCATTGGCATCAGGACCTGTTAGGTCCAGTGTAATTTCCTCTCTGTAGTGAGGCGGGTCTTTGTACCATGTCTGGAAATTAGCATCGTTGGTCATAAGTCTCAAGAACCAAGTTTGTTGTTCCGAAGTTCTTGCGCTGGAGTCTTCCTCCAAAATAGGTTGCCCGTATATCGGTACCAAACTTCCCGGATTTAAAAGCGGAAGGTTTTTTTGAACCATGTTGAATACAATTCTGTCCGATATCGGCTCAATCTCAAAATCAGGATGACAGTTAACGCTTGGGAAGGTAGCCGGATCAAAAGTAGTACAGACAGGAGGGATATTGCCTCGCGGAGTATTACTGTCCGGCGGAAAGTCCCTTATTACCGCTGTTAAAGAAGTTGCACATTCTAACTGTTCTTCTTCATCTTCGTCATCGGCATTGGGGTCCAGTACACCTTGATCCGGAGTCGGCGGAACTGCTGTTCTAACAATGCTGATATTGTCTATATACACGCCTCTAGCATTGCCTGAAGCATCGGAATCAAAAATAAACTTAATCCTGAAACTGTCGGTCTTTGCGTGATATGTTACATCTTGCTGATAATTAATCCAATCTGCCGTTGACTCAGTGAATGTTCTCATTCGATACCAGGTTTGGCCTCCGTCACTAGATACCAGCATTCTCAGTGTGTCGCCGGAACCCGTTTCAAAATACATATCCCAGGTTATTGCTACTCCGTCTGCAACACCGTCACATTGCGACAAATCCATAGTCGGGGAAGTTGCAACGTTTCTTTTGTTACTAGAATAATTGCCTGTTAAATTTGTGGCAATCAAGCAATCACTGGGAACGGCAGGAGTGCCTCCTGTATCGCTACCAATAGCAAATTCACCCTTAAGAGTAAAACCTTGAACAGCGCAAATCGGGCCATTGTCAAAATCATAGGTTTTATTTTTTAGATGCCCCATAGCAATTTCGCACTCGGAAAGCGGATTTGCTCCCTTACAGCATCTAAAGCCGATTTGCTGCATCTGGAATCCGGTTTGAGCAGCTGCAAAGAAATCGTTTTGACAGGTAAGACTGCCGGCTACATCTTTAAAAGACCCGCCTCGAATTATTCTCAAATCATCTCTATTTCCAAGTGTCCATTCCTGCGCATTACCTGAAAGGTCAAAAACATCACCGTCATCATGAGAGGCAACGCAGTTTGCTGCTTCACCGGATTCAATAAGAGCGGCAACCGACTGATAGTCTTTTCCATTACATGTCAAGGGTCCAAAAGTGTTGCCGTATGGATAGTAATGAGGAGCTGAATCTCCGGGTTGTCCGTATGCACAGGCATGAAACCATTGTGAGGTATCGCAAAGATCCCAACAAGAAGCCGGATTTCCCGAAGGATCATCATAATCGCATCCGCTTTCTGGATATGCGTTTAACATGAGACAAGCGCGTCTTGCGTTAGCAAATGAAATATTTGTCCAGGGCATAACATTTGCGGAGGCACATGGTGTTGTATAGGCTTTTGATGCCTCGTATTTGAAAGCGGTATATTCGTTTCC
>CAYWLQ010000282.1:0-2877 GCA_964458775.1 uncultured Myxococcales bacterium
CTTGCGTCATCCTATCTTCTTTGGTTTGTTGCTTTTAATGATATTCCAAACGGTCCCGAACGCGTAGTGTTACTACAAGAGATATCAGAAACTATTAGGGGCGTTTCGTTAAATGGCAAATCGGTCAATCCTCAAATAATTGATGCAACAACTGAATTGCTAAAGATTATTGCTATAGAACATTCTGCCAAACAAATCTTAAGACTTAAGGATTTTCTGTTGAAGCTGGTTGAGTATACTCGACTCGAGGCACTTTGCGAAGATGGGCTTCTTCCTGTTTCAGAATATCTCAAACTCAGACAACACACAATAGCTGCACACCCGTATTTAGAGATTTTTAGACTCAATTGGTTCAGGTTAGACAATGTTGCAATTGAAGATCATAGTACATCTTTAGAAATGTTAGAATATTTAACGGTAAAGGGATTGTATCTTGTTAACGATGTTTTATCGACAAAACGGGACATACGCAAAGTAAAACAGAATTTTGTACTGTGTCTATCAAAAGAAAAAGAGATTAGCATTGATGAGGCACGTGATGAAGTATTGCAAGAAACGTTCAAGACCATGTCTGATATAGCATTATATTCAAAGGAAATATCAAAAAACACGAACAATAAGTCACTGTCTCAGTACGCCGAGTTTCTTGGGACAGTACAGGAGGGTAACAGAGTTTCTACATTGGAACTTTACGATAGATATTTTGGCACAAGATAGGCTAGTTAATCAATAATTTGAGCAGCTGTGTTGATAATTCTTAAACCTAAAATACGATATTTATTACTGTTTTGTAATGAAAAACGGAAATATTAACAGCGTTTAGTCATTGTAATTTGCACACAACCAATTTTAATGCATTATTTTAAGTAATAAAAAGAGGTGTTTTCCCATGAATGACTATCTTTCTGTTGGACTAGTAACGATTCTAATAACTGTAGGGATCATTGTTCTTGTTCGTTTACGTTCCGGTCAAGGCATATTGTCACGACTTTTCAGTGTTATTATGCCTTCGATAGGAGCAATCGGATATATTGCCTTTGTACTCGGTAAACAAGGTGTTACAGTTTTTACGCTGACACTTGCTGCTTTTGTCGGAGTAATTTGTATAGTAACAATGGTCTTTATCATTCAGCGCAACGTGATTAACAAAATCCGACAACAGACAGATACTATTCTTAGTGTGGTGAATTCTTTATCGGTCACGTCTCAAGAGGCTGCGGCAAGTGCTGAAGAACAGGCTGCTGCTGTTGCTCAGGTTACAAGCAGTATCGAAGAAATACATAGGATGAGTCAGAGTACCACCGCTACAGCACAGGATGTTGTTAAAGTTGCGGCTCAGGCTGTGAGCCAAGGTCATGACGGACTGGAATCGGTAAGAGAGGTTTTGCGCATCATGGACCGATTTGCTCAGGCTACGGACTTTGTTCAAGTTGTCGGCGAAGTTGCGGAACAATCCAATTTGCTGGCTGTTAATGCAGGTATCGAGGCGGCGAAGGCCGGTGAATACGGCAGGGGGTTTGCTGTGGTTGCATCAGAGGTTAGAAACCTTGCCGAACAGAGCAGAGACGCTGCTAAGCAGATTCGCGAGGCTATTAATCAAACAAGGGTTGGCCAGGACGCTCTTAAAACCACAGACTCGGTAATCTCAAATCTGGGCGCTGTACTTCAGGACACCTCGGACAAAGCCAGGCAAATATCAGGCGCTGCTGTGCAACAATCCGCAGGGATAAAACAAATATCTGATGCCATGAGCAATCTCACTCAGGGAGGCCATGACACCGCAATGGCTTCAAGGCAAATCAAAAAAGCAGCTGTCGATCTTAGAGAAGTAGGAGGGCAGTTGGCTCTTCTTATACAAGGCAATACGTCTCTGTAAAAAACACAAATTTGCAGAAAGGAAATAAAATGGAAAAACATGTAATTTATGGGGTTCATATAACAGACCGCACCAAACGTGCCGTCGAGGTCCAACAAATGCTGTCAAAGTACGGTTGTTATATAAAAACCAGACTGGGTTTGCATGATACGTCGTCAAACATCTGCAGCCCCAACGGATTGATACTTTTAGAAATGCTAAACGACGGTCCTGAGTCAACAGAACTCTTTAACGAACTAAGCGCTATCGACGGCATTGATGTGCAGCGAATGATTTTTGAACACTAGGGGGGGACGGTCCTGTCAAGTTGTCATCTTGGAGATGCAGAACATCGGCTGTCAAAATAGAACGAGGAATGCTCTTCAAGCTGCATAATGTTCTGCACATAGCGAATAGTCTGAAGTAAACGATGAACCCCAATGCAAAGGCTTCATCAGTTGAGACAAGGTATTCCGCCCCGTCTCCATCATGATATGCACAGATGATTGGACATAAGATACCAAACCAATATCCGAGCCTCTGTCTTCTCTATAACGTGACTGAGAACGTGCAAATACTGCAATCGCTCCTCCGCCCTGGTAATGAGATGCTTTGCTAATGAGATGCTTATCCCAGGACAAAAAATGATGTTATCGATACTTAAAGGAACATTTATACGAGTATTTCGCACCATGATTTGAATTCTTCTGTTTTAGAAAAAATAGCAGGTGCGTCCCCAAGATGACAACTTGACAGGACCGTCCCCTTTGACTTCTACACTCTTCTTGATCCTGCACGAATTCTGCTTGCAAAATACTCTGACATTTCTTCGGGGGTTAGCGTTCTTTGAGCGGCTCCGCTTCTTATGGCGGATTGCGGCATGCTGTCAACTGCGCAGGTTTCCGGTGATTGAGCGAGGGTTACGGCTCCTATATTTCGCAGAGCGGTTAATCCGGTTGCTCCGTCAGATCCCATTCCTGTTAAGATTGTCGCTACTATCGATGATCTACAATGCTCCGCTG
>CAYWLQ010000283.1:0-2862 GCA_964458775.1 uncultured Myxococcales bacterium
CGGTATCTGTGTCGGTATCTGTGTCGGTATCTGTGTCGGTATCTGTGTCGGTATCCGTATCAGTGTCAGTATCGGTGCTTGATGAATACTCAAAAGCACCTAAGTCTTTTGCAGAAAGTCGCTCTTTAAACTGCATAGCAATAAGTTCGTCTTTGTAGTACTCCTTGTCTGGAATTCCGCTAACAGAATCATCGGCAGCTCCGATTGCCTCCGAAGTTTCGACAAGTGTAAAGTCCGAACCGTCAATATCGACGAAACCCGGATCATTGCCGAATATACTTCCGTTAAGGTCATTATCATCGGCACCTGCTGACATCCAGTTATTGCTGCCGTTTACAGACCAGTTATCAAGATTTGACTGTTCTGTTTCTACAAGATCGGCCACCTGGTAAACGATATTATTGTGAAGAGTTGCATGTGTAGAAACAGAGCTGTTGAGCATGTGAACCAAACTGTGTGATTGTCCCGGGTTTCGGGGTGTTCCTATCACTGTGTTGTAGAGCAATTCGATATTCATGCTATTAACATCGCCCTCTGCATCTTTGTATAGAGCGATTATTTGACTTCCGTTTGCAGGATTTCCTTGTATGATCACATTACCTTTTAAAGTCATAAACTGATCAAAAGGAGCGTCGCCGCACAGGTACTCACAGGTCATTATATCACCTAGATACGATGCAGGCCTCGCAAACCAGTTATACTCAAGGAGAGCTTCTTGGGCGCGAATGTGAAAGAGCTGACCTTCATAAGAATCATGGTTATAGCAATACCGCATAGTAAATTTGCCGCCGAACAGGTAAATATTGTGAGTCGGAGCTCCTCCTTCCCATGTCTTGCCGTTTTCTCTAAATTCGCAATGCTCAACAACCAAATCGGATGACGCTCCGCTCATGCCGTTGGTATTGTATTCAAATAAGCTGTTTTTTATATACACCGGTCCTGAATTAATCATACGTATTCCGGACGAAGATGAATCGCGACAATTGCGAAACACAATATCTGAAATTTCATAGTGCGCGCCGCTTGAACCTACCTGCCAGCATCCTCGATGTTTATCGCCCGCATTGTAACTTCCCGCTGCATTACCCACTCGATGAGCCTCATCTCCAACCAAATCCCAAACCGGTCGATCATTAGGATCTGCTGCCTTAATAGTGATGGGGGCTGCAGAGGTTCCTGTTTTACTTAAATATACTCTATAAGTGTAGGTTCCCGGTTCTATCAGTACAGTGTCACCCGGACCTGCATCCTCAATAATTGTCCAACCGTTTGCGTCTCTTGGCGTAAGAGTATAGGTCGCTCCTCTTACGTTAAAACAAAAAGCTGATACGGCTAACAAAGAAAACGCTCCGTACAACAAATACTTCGGCATATGGTCCTCCAGTGTTGTTAATTCAATATTACCTCTACAATCGGCAATCATACTATCTATAAATCAACTGATCTAGATTCCCGCCTGCGCGGGAATGACCTGTTTGCCTAACTATTTTAAACGCGATTCATTAGATGTTTCAATATGTTAGATAATAGTGAAAAAAAGCAAAAATACCGACTCGTATTTTCTTTTCTTAATATGCAATAGTGTCCGAGTGTATTTTTTGGGTTTTTTTAAAGGGAATTTATGTCAGCAAACATACCATAAAGAAGCTTAAGTAATAGCACATGTTCCATTTGTTGCCTTTATGCTTGAGATGTCATGGTTGACATAGGCAATTTTATCCTATCTTTTCATTATACAATTTTAAAGAATTCTCTTAAAAACAGTTACTGAATAGTATTGTTAAATATTAGTCCATACCCGGAGTTTAATAAATGATTCAATTAATAGAGTGCGTACCCAATTTCAGTGAAGGAAGGGATTTGGCAACTATTAACGCTATCGCCGAATCGATTGAGTCGGTGGAAGGTGTTTATCTATTGCATGTTGATTCAGGGTTTGATCCCAATCGAACTGTTATGACTTTTGTGGGCGAACCGGATGCAGTTATTGAAGCTGCCTTTAGAGCGGTGTCTACAGCTTCTCAGTTGATTGATATGAGGAAGCATAGCGGCGTACATCGCAGGCTGGGGACCATAGATGTATTTCCGTTTGTCCCGTTTAAAAATATTACAATGGAAGAATGTGCCCGACATGCTCGTTCTCTATCAGCAAGAATAGCAGAGGAACTGGGTATTCCCATTTATCTTTACGGAAAGGCTTCAAACCGGATCGAACGCCAAAAACTGCCGGATATCAGACGCGGCGAATATGAATTATTGGCTGCCAAACTTCAAGATCCAAATTTTGCTCCGGACTTCGGTGACCCTGTTTTCCATCCCACTGCAGGTGCTGCGGTTATCGGTGCAAGAGATTTTATGCTGGCTTACAACGTGAATTTAAACACCAAAGATGTTGCAGTAGCTAAAAGTATAGCGAGAGAGTTGCGGGAAAGCGGAAAAATAAAACGCGATGACGAAGGTCAACCTATTAAGGGCGAATCCGGCGAATATATCAAAATACCGGGAAGTCTGGCTGCGTGTCAGGGAGACGGTTGGTATATTGAAGAATTCGGCATGTCTCAGGTAACTATGAATCTATTGGATATTGAAAAAACAGGGCTTCATACGGCGTTTGAGGCAGTAAAAAAAGAAGCTGCAGCTTTCGGGGTTGAAGTAAGAGGAAGTGAGCTTATCGGCATGTGCCCCAAACGTTCGCTGATTGCCGCCGGGCAGTTCTATTCAGAAAATGACGGAACAATAATAGAAGAAGAGCGGCTGATCGAAATTGCAGTAAAGGAGCTGGGATTGGATTATCTCAAACCCTTTATTATAGAAGAGAGAGTCTTGGAATACGCTGTTTCTGCAAGAATGGGAGAGAAGAGC
>CAYWLQ010000284.1:0-2717 GCA_964458775.1 uncultured Myxococcales bacterium
TATCAGTTTAGATGCCTCGCGACTACAACGCCTTTGTGTTACCGCTTACGTTTCAGAAGCCTTTAAATATGGTATTTATTTATCATCTAACGAAAATATAACTCGAAGTGATACAAGGTTAAAAAGCGCACAAGTATCACGGAACACTCAATTTATAGCATTAATGAACAAGTCAATTACGGTTCCGTCATGGGTTATTCCCGGACAAGTATACTATTTGGGAGCAATTGTAGACTATGACAACGAGCATGCCGAAGATGATGAGTATAATAATGCTGCTTATCTAAATCTGAATTTAGAAATTTTAACAAATTGTTGAGAAATGATTATAGATTTGTTTCAATGTGTTTATTAACAAAGGAGTTAAAAATGACAAAAGTTGAAATATGTTTCTTGTCGGCATTATTTGCTGCAATTGCTTGTAATGAAAAAAATGAAAGTGTCTTTGAAGCTAGTCCTAAACCGCAAGCTAACGGAACCGTAACATTTAACGGTGCTTCGCCTTCAATATTTGAAAGCGGAGATGCAATATTTTATGAACCCACAATTAAGTTAGCCGAAATGAAAGATGGAGATTTATTTTTTATTGGGATAGGAATGCGACCGCTTGAAGACAAGAAGGAGAATGAAAATGCTAAATGGTCAATATTCATTATAGCGAGCGGTGTTTTTCAGAAAACCAGTGAAGGATTGATATTTAATACTGAAATAATCAACGATAAAAAAAGAACCTATGAATTCGTACTGTTTTCTAGCGATGAAATTGGCGCATCGTTTGGCGAAAAAGAATATAGGGGGGTTAGCGGAGAAGTTTCAGTTGTTGTCAAAGATGGAACAATAGAGGGAGTTTTGAACACACAAATGATTGAAGTTGATTCAAATAACAAGGAAGTTGAAGATGGTGAGAAAATTGAATTATCTGCCACATTCAAAACAACAGGACCAATAGTATTTAAATGCAGTGCAATTTTAACTGACGAAGATAGAGACACAGAGGGACAGGAAACAGAAACAGAAGATCCAGATAGTTCTCCAAGACCTGAAAACATGCCTTCTCCGGTTTCTCTTGATCATCCTTTTTGCAAGAAATATCTGTAATTTAAGACTATCAGAGAACTCAACCGATCATCAAAAACTGCACTGATTATTTAAAACAGAACAAACATTTAACGGACACCATGAGTTCTGCCTGTTATTGGATTCGTCTAGACACGAATAAGTACACAAAAAGCCGTTATCCATGGTTTCTTGGCATAGGCCGTCGCCTACTGCCAGGGATATTCGGCATTTGCTGTTGTCAGGAGTACCACCGGCATCTGCCTCACAATCCTTTCCGAAACGGTCAAAGGCGTAGCAGGTTGTCATGGGGGTCCAGACGTTTACTGATGAGGCATCCGGTTTTATTCTTGGTTCGCAGGCTAGGCCGTTGTTCGGCTCTGTTGCTTGATCGCAGGCTCTTAGACATACGAAGTGAGCTGTTTCTTTTTTGTCTTGAGCACAGATGTAGCCTTCGGGGCAATCTAGTTGGGCCTCGCAGGTCCATTTATCTGACTGCACAAAACAGGTGCAGGTGTTTTGCGGAGAGCATAGTCCCAGTGGTGAGTTGAAAGGGTATTCTCTTTCTCTGCAATGTGAGTTGTCTAAGCACTCAACGCAGGTTCCGTTGTTTAAATTGGTATTGCAAAAGGGTGTTGATGATTGTGTGCAGTCAAGACATCCGGCCCCGCAGGCGTTGTGTTCTGTACCGCAGGGGATGCATAGACCTTGTTCGCAAATAGAAAAATCGCCGCAGGAGTTCGGTTCTGCTGTGCATTCGCAAACGGCTGTATCGGGAGATTGTCCTGTACACATTGGATAGTCTTGAGTACACGGCTCGCAAGAAGAGCCGCAGGCATCGTCTGTTATACACGGAGTGCAGACACCCTCAAAACATCTTGAACCCGGATTGCATGAGGAGTCATTGCATACGCAGTTACCGTCGGTACAAATAGGAGTTTCTCCTGAGCAGGGAATGCAGTCATTGCCGCAGAAGTCGTTTGAAATGCATTGAATACAGAGGTGATCTTGACATCTAGAACCGTCAGAACAGTTTGGGCAGAATATCTCATTGCCGCAAAAATCTTTTCCAAAACCGCACTCCCATCCCAAAGCTTCGCAAGACATGGGCATACCGCAGGTGTCTGTTTCAGAGTCTGTATCAGTGTCAGTGTCTGTATCGGTGTCTGTATCAGAGTCGGTGTCAGAGTCGGTGTCAGTATCGGAGTCAGTGTCAGTGTCAGAGTCAGAGTCGGTGTCAGTATCGGTGTCAGTATCAGAGCCAGAGTCGGTGTCAGTATCGGTGTCAGTATCAGAGTCGGTATCAGTATCGGAGTCAGTGTCAGTGTCTGTATCGGTATCAGTATCGGAATCAGTGTCAGTGTCTGTATCGGTATCAGTATCAGTGTCGTTATCGGTGTCAGTATCGGAGTCAGTATCGGAGTCAACGTCGGTATCGGTATCAAAGTCAGTATCAGTAATAGAAACAGGAGAAGCATCGATGGGGGTGTCACTATCGGTTGCAGTGTCAGCAGTGTCGATAGTGTTAGAAGAAGAATCTGTATCGATAAAAAACCAAGGAGGAGACTTGCATCCGGAAAAAAACAACACAAAAATGCAAAAAACTAAATATTTCATAAAACCTCACAACGCATATAGAACAAAAAAGAGAATAAAAGAAT
>CAYWLQ010000285.1:0-2623 GCA_964458775.1 uncultured Myxococcales bacterium
AGGATGTCATAATTGGCCAACATTCGCCCTGCCGTAAGCATCAACTGGATTCTCGGCCCCTGGTAGTTAGGTTTCCACACCCATTTGTCGCTGCGAAGTGAATCTAAATTGTCAATAGATCTTACCGTATCAATATATTCGAAGTACGGTTCCTTACACCAGTATCCGCACTGCTGATCTCCGTCCTTGGGAATGTGCACAGTTCTGTTTCCCACCGTGCCGATTCGGGTATGTAAAACGACTTCATAATCTACATTGCTTTCCATTTCCACATAATCGGTGCATCCCGCAGCGTTTATGTATCCGTCCCAAATCACAGAAGACGGTGTGTTGCTTATATTCGTCAGACGTACATAGGCAAACGGCACTGGGCTTTGAAAATAGCCCTTATGATTGAGAAAATCTTCTTTTGTTGAACCTCCTGAATCTACAAACAGCTGGAGCACCTTGGGGCAGAACTTCATCTGCCTCGCGCTCGCAGACCTTGCCGTAAATCCACACAAGGAGACGGCAATGAAAAGGATATATATTTTTATTGAACTGATAAATGCCATTTTATATTTATTTAGCATAGTTTAACCTTCCTTATCTTATTACCGAAGCCTTGATCCAAGGCGGTATCCGACGACCTCCCCTAAATCGTTGTAAATTCTTGACGATTCTCCTTCTCCTGCGATTATGGGCTCCCTCGTCTCCGAGTCGCCGACATACCCGAGCAGGTCTCCTGGGGATACCGTAGCTCCTGTTCCCCATGCCAATTTTCCGTCTCTTTGTGAAATCAAGGTCTGCTCGTCAAACAAATCTATTTGAGAGAAATTCGTGCCGGCAATATGCATGAAATAAATGGGCGGCGCTGTGCGGGTCTCGTCGTTTGCGCCCTCTCGATTGATGGTGATTTCCGGTTGTGCCTGCATGGCCGACGTCTCGCTTCGCATAGGAATATCCTTTCCAGCGACAAAGAAGGTTGCGCTGCCGCCAGGATCCACCGTTCTAGTGCCCATGAACCAAGTCCATGTTGCTCCCTGCGGTCCGAAGAAATTCATCTTCAACGAAACGGCGTAGGCTTTGTATTCCATGTTTTCGACGGCGAAACTAAGACCGTCGGCGGATGTGATTTCTCCTCGGCGGTAGTCCGGCCACCAAATTCCAGCCGGTCTTGTCATCATATCAAGCCCCGGCGAATAGCCGTTCTCGGATTCCTCACAGCCCACGCCGGTAATGTGACTATCGGTGTCTACAATGACCCGATAAGCATGAATTGAGCCGTTGAAGGTTACCCTGGAGTATATCACAACCTCGGCTCTAGGTGCTCTGATTTGTCCGAAGAAGGATAGGTCCGTGCCGATAACAACTTGCTCTGTCGAATCCATATAAAATTGAACAGATTTGGGGTCGTTGCCGTTTACGAGATGCATCTTCATCTGATTGCCGAATCTTAAGGTTTCTTTGACATTTATTACAATCGGACCCCCTCCCATATCCATTGTCAGATTTGCGTTGGATGCCTCTATGATCAGCTTCTTAAGCTCATATGTGCCGGCTTGCAAATGAAGAGAGCCGTTTCCGTATACCTGAACCGTTCCGTACCTCCCCGGTGCAAGGGTCAATGTCTGACCGGCGTAGACATTGAAATTCTGCACGCCGGATTCAAAGGTTTTTGTGGGAACAAGAATAACCGGAATCGGCTTGTTTTCCGAAATGCTGCCGGATACCGTCGTACCATTTTGCAGCACCACTGTGCCGCTCGCCGTAACATTGCCGTCGATTGTTGAGCCTCTCAGAAAAATTCCACCGCTTGAGAAAATATCTCCCGTGACACTTGCTGCAGAGCCGACTTCAACGGTGTTGCCGGAACCTACGAAGCCGTCGACGGCTTCAGTGCGATCTCGAAGATCCGTTTTCTGAGTGCCGTATATCGAAAACTGACAAAGACGCAGACGGACAGGTTCACCGGTCAACGCTGAAGATGAATGAGAAATCCGTGTTTCATTGTTAAAGTCTGTTTCAATTTTGTAACAGGCGGCAATGCCAATTTGCAGGAAAAGGACACAAAATGCTGTCATGCACAGCTTGTTTACATCAAACCTCTTCATCTTTTTTTCCTTTCTCCAAATTAAGGTTATAAACACCCCCAATTGAATAAAAACTCGAATTCCGTCTGAAATAACAGGTGGGTTTTTCGATATAGAAACTAAGCTGTTTGCGGTTGAGAATCCTGCCGAATTGTCATTTTTTTATCAAAAACATTTTTAACACAATAGTTGGGGGGGGGGGCAAGGAAAAAATCGTAACTTATTAAAAAAAAAACTACCAAAGAAAGGAGCGTTGGAAAGGGGACAAAGAAAGAGAGAGAAAGTAGAGAAAGAAAAAATTAGAGAAAGTAGTAGAGAAGGGGATACAGACGTATATCTTCATACATATATCAAGCACCGCTTACCATGACCCCGCCGACAACTTCAAGCTCCCCCTACTTCTCTCCGTCCTGACAAATACTTGGTTGGTCTGTACAGGTTCTTTATGTGTAAGACAGACACTGGTGCTTGATTAGCGGTTGGTATTGCGGATTGCTGAACGGCAGTTCGTTTTCTTTCCAATCTGCTGTTAGGCTGCATAGAAGACGAAA
>CAYWLQ010000286.1:0-2619 GCA_964458775.1 uncultured Myxococcales bacterium
GGAGAGACCGTTTGGTTTAGGAGCTTTACTCTCAGCAATCGCTCATTGGCCGGCGCTTCTAATGTCGGCTACATGAGCTTTCAGCTTGTCAGTCCACGGGGCTCATCGGTAATGGAAGAGGGACGAGATGTTGTTTCCGGCTTCGCTCACGGGGCTTTTGACTTGCCCTCCGACCTTGCGGGCGGTGAATATATTTTGCGGGCAACCTCTTCGGACGGAACTCAAACCGAACGACCTTTCATTGTCAGCTCGTACGAAGCTCCGCGAATTAAAAAAGAACTGGAGTTTTTGCGCAAGGCATACGGAAAAGGGGATACTGTTCAGGCTGCTTTAACGATTAAAAGGCCTACCGGAGAGGTCATGTCGAATCATCCCGTCGAAGCGCTGGTGCAGTTGGACGATAAAGAAATTGCTCGTATTCCATTAGCTACAGACTCAAAGGGCAGTGCTTTGGTGCGATTTCAGCTTCCGGCTCTAATTGATAGAGGAGACGGTTTGCTTACTGTGTTGACGACGGACGGCGGCGTGACTGAGTCTATTTCTAAACGAATTCCCATCGTTCTTGACAAAGTACAGTTGTCTCTTTTTCCCGAAGGCGGCAAATTGGTAACCGGTCTTCCGTCTCGTGTGTATTTTGAAGCTCAAAATATGTTGGGCAAACCGGCGGATATTGAGGGCAGTGTTTTAGATGATCAGGGAAAATCGATTACTACCTTCAAGAGCTATTATCAGGGAATGGGACGTTTTGAGTTTCGTCCGGAATCGGGCCGTCGATATGCGGCAAAAATTACCAAGCCTGCGGGAATAAAGGATCAATTTGACCTGCCTGTTGCGGAACAAGGCGGATGCACGCTTCGCAGTTTTGATGATTTTGACAGTCAGATTGACGCAATTCGAGTTGCCGTGCAATGCACCTCTCCTCAGTCTGTAACGGTAACTGCAATGCTTCGCGAAAATCTTCTCGATTATGCGAGTGTAAATGTATCAATAAATGATCCGTCTGTCGTCTATCTCAAATCCGCAGACAATAAGCTCTCAAAAGCACAAGGCATTGTTCGTCTGACAGTCTTTGACGAAAAGCTTCAACCTCTGGTTGAGCGTCTTATATACCGCAATCGGCGTAATAATCTTCAGGTTTTGATAACTCCGGACAAGGCTTCGTATACACCTAGGGACAATGTTTCTCTCCAAATCGAAACCAAAGATTCTTCCAATAATCCGGTTTCTGCAGACCTTGCACTGTCGGTAGCGGATGATACGGTAATAAGCTATGCTGATGACAAAACAGGTCATCTGCTCAGCCGTCTGTATCTGGAATCAGAAATACCCGAAAAAGTAGAGGAGCCTAAAGTCTATTTCGATCTAACAGAAAAAAAAGCAGCAAAGGGGCTCGATTTGCTCCTCGGTACCAAAGGTTTTCGCACCTTTGAATGGTATAGGGTTTTTGTGCCGCCTCCGACAAGCACTGCTTCTGTCGAAGCAATACCCACAGTTGTACATGTCGATTCTGTGCCCCCGCAGCATAAAGGTCGAAAAGAAAAGGCAAGAACCAAACCGGTATATAGGGAGAAGAACTTTGGACCTGTTAAAGCAGCGGCAGGGGCAGGGGCAGGGAGACCGGAAATGCGTCCCAAGAAAGCAGCGGAACAACCGGTAATGCTTGCGCCACAAGAAGCAGCAGCAGCCGTTCCGCTAGTTGCCGACCTTATGGCACCTGACAAGGTAATGTTAAAGGATCAAAAGCTAATTGCTGAGTTACCGCAGATGATGAAGGACGAAGAACCAGTGTATGACGAAATTATCTTACAACCCGTACGTGTCTTTCCGGTACCTGACTACAGTACTCCCTATAACGGACCTCGCACAGATTTCCGCGATACTGTATACTGGGCGCCTCAGATTCGTACCGATGAAAACGGAAAAGCGAAGGTTTCTTTTTATTTGTCAGATGCGGTAACCTCGTTTCGCGTTTTTGCCGAAGGTGTGGGGTCATCTGAAGGCGGGCGCACCGAAAAGGTATTCAAGTCCAATCTACCGTTCTCGATGAACATCAAGGTGCCGACCGAGGTTTCTTCCGGCGATCAAATGAAGCTTCCTCTTACTTTGACCAACGAAACCGACAGACCTTTGCAAGTATTTTTAGAAGCGGACTTTGGAGAATTGATGACGATGGACAAGGCTCTTAAACGCCGAGAAATTTCCTTAGCTAAACATGAGCGCAAGAGTTTGATTTTTGATGTTAAGGTTGAAGGAACACAGGGCTCAAGTGCTGTTTCGGTAAAGGCGAGCGCAGGAGGTCTCTTCGATTCGTTTGAGAGAGTTATCAATGTTGCATCGGCAGGGTTTCCGGTTGAAATGAGCTTGAGCGGAAAAGTAAAGCTTCGTTCAGAGCATCGCATCGATCTAACCAAAGCCGTTAAAGGATCTATTTCAGTAACTCTAAAAGCATATCCCAGTCCCACGGCAACAATGCTAGGAGGCATGGAGGGAATGTTGAACCAACCTTACGGATGCTTTGAGCAGGCAAGTTCGACCAATTACCCAAATGTAATGATCTTAGACTATCTGGATCGAAACAGCATCGCCGACCCGTCTCTCACCGAGAAAAGCCGCGACCTG
>CAYWLQ010000287.1:0-2586 GCA_964458775.1 uncultured Myxococcales bacterium
CTTTGAATCCCACTGACATTCGCAATCCGCCTTTAAATATCTTATTCCAACGTGTCCATGTATTGCTGTCCCATTTTTGTGTCGAACATGAATATGATGCAAAAACGCTCAGTCCTGTACGTTCGTCTCCCAACCTCATTTGGTCGCTTCGAGCCCTGGAATTAACGTTCCACATGGACCACGTTGAACGAACATTAGAATCTGCCGGATCTGATGAGAGCCCGCAATCACCGGAGTAAGCCGGTCGTGGTGCTGCCTGTCCGTGAGTAACGGTGAAAAACAGATCGACTGTTTCTAATGAATTGTCATTATGGTCACCGGTTTCTTCCCAATAATATGCCTTCCCCTGAATATTGTAATAATAGTCCATAGTGGCATGATTTGACATTGTAGTCGCAAAATTGCTGTGAAGAGTATTGATATTAGTTAGAGAAGTTTTCCATCCGCACGTCGGATACCCCGATACCGCTTGGTAATCCGGCGTCCCATCTACCATTGTATGAATGCCAAAATGCACATTATTAAGAGCCTGGCTGCTTGTAGCCGTTATGGTAATCAATAACACGGCTATGTATTCAACTATTCTATATGATAATCTCATAAAATTTTCTCCTTTTATTCCTTGCTTTCTATTTGTTGTTCGAATTGTCGTATCGAACGTATGTTAGTAACAAAGTGTCTTTTGTCAGCCTTTATACATTCAACGCACTCTGATATTGGAGTGCCTTTTTACCCGAAAGCACTAAATATGCCTTCTGCTTGCATATAATAAATGTGAACAACAAGTATATTAAACCTGAAATCACAAATATGTAACTTGCAAGACAAATCATTTGCATTAAACATAGCACGCATAAGGAGGAGCTCTCGGCATGGTTGTAATGACGTATATGTTACCAAGGAGGCATGTAATATTGTAATAAATAAGCATGTTAAAAAACAATAAATCCTTAAATTTGGTTGATAGTATATACATTAATATACATGTAAAGTTTGTCAAGCTATTATGATTTGCAAATATTATAAAAAAAATATAGAAATTTTATAGTTTATAACGGTGAAAAAAAGCAAAACAACTCATAAAGGGTATGAGTTGCCTGTTGTAAACTATTGTCTGCAAATCAACAGGGTATACGAAATATCTATTAAGACACAGGAAGAACCTGTTATTACACATGAATCAACTATTACAAGGTGATGATTATTTGGTATGAAGTATCTTTATCGGAAGGTACAAGTATTTCCGGCCCCTCCGACAGAGGCGGTCACTGCTGCTTCCACCTCTGAGGCCGGCATTGCTGTGTATGTATAAGGAATGTCAAAAACGTTTCCGCGAGACACGTTTAGACCTCCGGCTGTACCGATGTTGCCTTTTCCCAACCAACCTCTCGGATTGGTCATGTCCGTAAATATTTCTGTATCTGACGTATTATACACGCAGTTTTCAGCGATGAGTGCCATATCATACCCAACTCCGTGTACGGTTCTGGAATCTGATGAGTTATGGAGATTGTTTAGCATGTGAATGTTGCCGAATCTCCCTCTCGGTTGACGAGTTTCAACGTATTGCCCCCACCAAGAGTTCATATAGGTAATCTTAAGCTTGCCTACGCTTTCAGGTTCATCGTCGCTGCCGGCAATGAGATTTGAAAATTGATGATCCTTGTCATTTGTACTGTACCAAAATTTGGTCCATGAAATAGTAACAAAATCGCCTCCGCGGGTAATGTCGCAATTACCGTCTTGTCCGTCAGATATATCCAGATGATCAAGCCAAATATGGTGTGCACCGTTTCCTATATACAATCCGTCGTCACCCGCTCGACATTCATCGTAGGTTGCACAGTAGGCCCCTTTAACAGCAATGTTTCGAATAATAACATTTTGTACACCGCTGATCTTCAACGGAGCTGTAACACTTACTCCGGGACGAAGACCGATAATTGTTTTGTTTGAACCTGGAGAAAACGCATTGTAGTTTCCGGGTTCAACCAAGATAATTCGAGGGTCAGAGCCGCTCACGGCGCTTGCAAGCTCGCTCGATGTTCTAACTGTAACAGCAGAGCCGAAATCTGAGCCTCCGCCTGTGGTGCCGCCTTCAATGCTTGCATATCCCGGAGCTGAATTATTTAGGTTACAGTTGTCGACAACTTCACATTCACCTACACCCACTCCGGCACCGTATATAGAAAGAGAATCAATGTTAGACAACCCTTCTGCTGTTGTCGCAACCAAACGAATAGAATTGTTGCCGGCAACCAAATTCACAGAGAACCGTTGGGTAGTCCATGAGGTCCAATCTCCGGTAGGTAAAAAATCCACGGTACCTATCGATGAATCATTAATCATCAACCCAGCCGGTCTGACAGCCGTTCCTCCGTCAGCATATCGCCACTCCAGCACAACGGAAGCATTGCCGGACGAGACAACAGACCAATAAATCGCAGCACCGGAGGTATTGTTGGTGTTAGCATAACCTTCACCTCTATACCCGCCGTTCTTGGTCTCAACAACGCCGTTCACCGAACAAAAACCTGCTCCTTCTTCTATGACTAAATCAGGATTAATATCTGCATCAGTGTCAGT
>CAYWLQ010000288.1:0-2516 GCA_964458775.1 uncultured Myxococcales bacterium
TATTCCGTAGTCAGCTGATTTTTGTATACATTCATTCATACCTTTAAAGGCGGCAACTTGCCCGAAGCCGTGTTGTACATCGTAAACAGAAATAACTGCTGTTTGCTTTATCGGAACAAACTCGGTTTTGGGTGACATCAATCCGTTTCGGATTTTTTTAATATAAATTGGAAGACGTGTTAACCCGTGAGTTCCTTTTCCGCGTTTATGAGCATGCACAATGGAATCTGCAATGATCTTGGCCTCATCAGCGGGAACGCCGTTTTTTTCCAGAATTCCAAAACTTAACTTGAGCAAATCAGAAAAGGATATTCTCATTTCTGTTTTCCTGACTGAAAATACGTATCAATCACACGTTTTACCAGACTTACCTGTTTTGCTCGTTTTTTTGCATCTGCGTCACTGGTTTCCCAGCTGTGGGTTTTTGCTACCGATCCTCCTGTTTTTAAATACAAAGGAGAAGCTATTCTTATCATTTCGGGTACTTCGTAGTGACGAATAAAACCTCCCGAGGAAGCCGGGTTTTCGGTGTGAATGTCCAGCGGTATTGTTACCGTTTGCCTTAAGGCCGCCAGCATTTGAAGCTGAATATCTCTTATAGGATTTATGGAATCTGCACCTATTTGTTCTAATAGCTTTGCCGAACAGGGATTGCCGTGACCGCAGTGGGCTGACACTTTAAATTTAATATCAGCGGGAAGATGATTTTGTTTTCTCATTTCATTTAGCAGCCACAGCAGGCCTTCGTCGTAGACAAGAAAAGCTCTGCATCCAAATCCTGCCGCTCGCTTGATGTCTTCGACTGCTCTGACAATCTGGTCCTGACCTCGCAAGCGATAACCCATGCGTTGGCCTTCGGGGGTGTGTACGGAGGCACTTGTGTCATATGTTGCTCTGGGGCCCACCGCCAGTATCAGTTCGACTTTCCAATCTTTTGCGTAATCCGCCATTTGCTGAATTTCTTCGTCCGTCAGTACCATTACGCCCTTTGTTTGAGTTACCCGATGGATTTTAATTTCCAACCGATCCAGTTCTTGGAGCAAGGCCTTCATCGCACTGGGGCCCTGTATGCCCGGAACTTCAAAGCGATAATGAGCACCGTCCGGAAATCTCAAGGGTGAGTCAGGCAGATTATAGGCATCGCCTTCAGGCATACCTATTGATTTTAAAAATTGTTTTGTTTTTTCCATTATTTTGTCCTCAAAGATGTCATCAAAGAACTAAAGTCTCTCTCAATATTCCATACATTTTGAATTACAGTCTCTGCACGATCTTTAGACAAGCCGAAAAATCCCGCCAATGAACGAAATTTGTCCTTAACCTCATCGTCAGTCAAGGCGGTTTCGGGTTCTCCTTTGGGCAGGTCGACCCTATATGAATAAAGGCCTTTTTCGGTATCTATCTTAACTTCTGCCGCGCGTTTGACCGGTACCAAAACGGTCATTTCTTCAGATTCTACAACAGAAACTTTCTTTGTTAGGGCGGCAATTTCTGCATCTCTCACAGCATCGGTTTCAAATGCTTTAATATTTCCGTAGCCCAGTTTAAAGGCAGCCGCAACGCTGTAAGGAATACTCATCTTAGCAGAGCTTGTTCCTTCTATGTCGGTATGGTCATGTCCGCCGACTGCCCATTTATAGGTACTTACTTCGATTGACTTTATCAAACTCGGATCAATTTTATGTTCAGCTCTCAACCGCAAAGCAGCCTCGATTGCCGAGTGACAATGCCTGCATGCGGCATAGGGTTTCATATAGATATTATAAATTTGTAAAGTTTGTAATTCATTCGGTATTAGGCAATCGGCTTTTAATTTTCCGGCTGTTACCTCAAACAATCCCCTATTGCCGCCTAAAACATCTCGCGGAGGTGCAAACCCTGCCCTCGCTGTCATGGCGGCTACAAAACCGTTACAAGCAGCTCTGCCGACATTTAAGGGTTTAAGTTCTGAATCATCATCTATTGCCTTTAACAAGCCCGAAGCTCCTGTCGCAGCGGCGGCAATTGCGGCTTCATATTCTATTTTGGTTCCTTTTAGGGCGGCAATTACCGCAACGGCGGCGCCTATTGCTCCGCAGGTTCCGGTTGCATGAAAGCCGCGTTCTTTATGGCCGGGCTGGATGCTCGAAGAAAGACAAATTGCAGTCTCATAACCTATTACTATCCCGCGAAGTATAGAATTTCCGTCAAGGTTGTGTGTTTGTGCAGCAGCAAACATAGCAGAAATAATAGGTGCTCCGGGATGCATCATGCCGAAACGACTGCCGTCATCCATCTCCGCTACGTGAGCGCTCATCCCGTTTACAAGGGCTGCGGTTGCAGCAGAGGTCTTGTTTTCAAAACCAATAACGGTGCAGGTACCGTTTTCACTTCCTAGACCTGATAACAATAACAGCAGTTTGTTGCGCTGCATTGCCGCGCCTGCTAACGATGCCCCCAAATAGTCGAGCACACAACGTTTTGCCTGATGAATGTCTTTGTCAGACAAAGAAACATTTGCTGTTTCATATAAATAT
>CAYWLQ010000289.1:0-2434 GCA_964458775.1 uncultured Myxococcales bacterium
GGTAGCCGGTGAGACCGTCCGAAGCTAAGAGAAATTGGTCTCCGGGCAATACATCGAAGTCGATGGTGTCGGTTTCTACGCTTTCGTATACTCCCACTGCTCGGGTAACCGCGTTTTTATACGGCGAGTTTTCGGCTTGCGCCTCGGTAAGTTTGCCTCTCTTTATGAGTTCGTTGACCAAAGAATGGTCTTCTGTAAGCTGAACCGTTCTGCCTCCTCTTAACAAATAAATCCGACTGTCTCCCACGTGTGCAATGAAACCACGGTTGTTGATAATCAAGAGAGCGGACAGGGTTGTTCCCATGCCTCGTTTTTCTTGGTCTCCCTGTGCTTCGGAATATATTTCTGAGCAAGCTTTTTGAACGGCATGAACCAAAAGGTTTGAGATATCCCGCGCTGAGGCTATTTTAGAACCTTCTCTATATGCATCTACTAAATCTTTGTTTTTATTTAATACATCTCGAAGGGTGTTAACGGCTAACGCGGAGGCCACTTCTCCTGCCGCATGACCGCCCATGCCGTCGGCTACGACAAAGAGATTGAGAGCTTTGTCTACTAGAAAGTTGTCTTCATTATGGTCGCGAACCCTTCCTACATCGGTTGCCGCCCAAAAACGGATATTCGCACCAGTATTTGAATCAGTCATGCATGCCTCCAGCGCGCATTGTGTATCGAGAAAAACCTATCGGAACAATAGCAGAATCAGCGAGAAAGGCCACTCTCATTCTGTCGATAATTACGATGAGGTAATTTAACGTGTTTTTATTCTAAAACTCTCAGTTTTCGTTTGTTTTATGAACATTTCTGGTAAAGAACATGGTTACAGCCAATGCAACTGCCAATAGAATAGAACCGGTTAACAACGCATAGTCTTCTGCTCGCAGCGCCATAAACAAAACCGCATAAAGTGCTGATAAAACTGCGGTAATGATAGAAGCAAGCGCTTTTCGACTTAAAACAAACAAACAATAAAAGGTATTTAGGCCGATAACCACAGATGAGGCAATCGCATAAGATTTGTTAAAGCCGATGTGTTCGGACAAAGCGATGAGCAGCAAATAGAACAAGGCCAAAGAAGCGCCGATAACAGCATACTGAAGAAGGCCGGGACGACTTTTGGTTACAACTTCGAGCAGAGCCAAAGTTAAAAACGTCAGGGCAATAAAAAGAATACCGTACTTTGCGGCTCTGGTTGCTTCAGTATAGATTGTTACAGGCTCAAACAGATTTACACCAAAACTGAAAGTGTTGAGCTCTCCCCAATCAGAAGAATCGGTTCCGTCAACCCATGCCTGAGGATAGGAGCGAACGAGATGCGGTACCGACCAAGAAGCTTCGAACCCGTCTTTTCCGATTTCTCTGGAGGTCGGCAGGATTTCTCCGTAAAAACTCGGATGCGACCAGGAAGAAGAAAGCTTCATTTGTGTCAATTCGCCTACCGGCGCTATTTTAAAGCCGGTGCTTCCCTTGATATTCATATTTATTGCAAAATTTAAATCACCCAAAGCATCCATTTTGGGCAAAGAAGCATGAAACCCTTTTTGTATTACAGACGCTATTTTTGTTCCGGGAGAAAGATCCGCCTTTTTTTCGTTTAACTGCATGGGGGAGATGCTGTTTATTCCCTTAGGATCGGAAAGCCCCATGGATATAAAAGCTTTGTCCCAATGAATTCTTATTTCCCTGCCTTCTTTTCCCAGCTCTTTTATTATATCCTCCGGTTTTTTAAAAAAGCCGGATATTTTGATATCATTGGTATAAACAAGGGATTGATAAAGTCCCCTTATCCTATATTCAGGAACAATAGCGCCGTTAAGAGTTACTTCTTTTGGTAATATAATTGCCCGATATTCCTCTATCTTTTCTTTCTGAATTTCAAAAAATTTGCCGTTTTGATCAACAGCGGTTTCGGTTACATTATAGGCTTCGGCGTAGGGAACTGTAAGAATCGGACCTACCGCTGTCTGCTCATAACCCCAATGACTGCTGATGTCTGACAGAACATTATTATAAGAAGAATGTCTTTCATCTACGATTGAACTTACCAAAAGCATAGGTATTAACATCAATAGAACCAAGCCGCCGATAAGCAGCATTCGAAAACCGATGCTTTGGGTAATACTTTTGGTTTTTGCAACGCTGACGTAGGGAGGAATTAAAGGTTGAGACCTCAAAGGGTCATTTTCTGTGTTGTAGTTGATATTATAAGGTTTTTGAGGGATTTCGGATTGTTGTAATTCCCGGTTAGATGAATCGGCCGCTGATTCTTCTTTAATAGATAAATCCGCCGGTTTGCTTTGTTCAGAAGGTTCTTTATCTTCAGGTTTTGTCACTTTCTATATCCTTTCAAAGGTTTGCTAACAGAACGTTTCGGTGTGAAAAAATATTCACAGCAACAGTGAATTAGTGAAAAGAAAGTAAATCTTTAAACCCC
>CAYWLQ010000290.1:0-2434 GCA_964458775.1 uncultured Myxococcales bacterium
ATCAACAACCGCACGACCGGTCAGGACGATTGTGCGCTATTTTGGACAGTAGTGAAAATTTGTTGCAAAACAGCTCACATAATTTATCAAAAAAGGATTTGACGACTGTTCTTTGTTTATCAATAATATTATCAATTGAGTTTCAATTACTAATTTAAAATAGAAAGATTAAAATTTGGAATTGTGGGTTTTTCATGACTGTTTCCAATATTACAAGCCATTTGTGCGCTGCAAATACATTACGCGAATGTGCAGAATTACCTTATCATTCATGCATAACTCAAAGCAGAACACTGTTGTTTTTAAACGATACAAAGCGATACGAAAAAATATTGGATAAAACTTTAGATCCTACTTTTTATATTGTCTATTGCTTTGATGATTTACAACAAGCAACCAAAACAGTCGGATTATACAATCCTTCTCTAATATTTGTTAATTTACAAACACCTTACAATACGGATAAACCCTACAGCAGTATTAGTGCGCTTAGAAAAAGCGGATACAATAGTAAAATTTGCGTTATCTCAGATGACCATTCTCTAGAACAAGTGCGCAATGCGATAAAATGCGGAGCAAACGGATATCTCGTTGCAGGTACAACCGATTGGTTTTGGAATAATCTAAACAATTTTATTTGTGAGTTGTTTAACGAAAACAACAATAACAACGACCTAACACCGGCAGCAATTGCGTATTTAAAATCTAGAAGATTTACAGAAAACGACATTGCTATTCTATTGGAATTTACCAAAGAATACGGAAGAGAAAAAGAAATAGCCAGAATACTGGATCAATCAGAACAAGCAGTAAGAAAAAAATTCCAATCAATAAGAGAGCGACTTGAAGTATCAACACAAGCAGACCTGGCAAAGATGATCGGGGTTTTGAGTTGTTTCTGAGAAGATATTATTAAATATGAATTTTAAATAGAATAAACAGTTCTTGATAGCGGCCGCATGAGAGACTGATTTTATTATTTGAACAGTGTTTTTAACAACAAAGGAGAAAGAAATGTTTTTACAAAGGAATCTAAAAAAAAGTCTTGCTGTTTCGCTAATGCTGGCAACAATGTTCTATGGGGCAACAAGCACTGCCGAAGTACTTCCTGGGGCTGTTTGTAGTGCACAAGACCTGTCTGCAATAGATTATATAGGTCATAGTAGCGGTCGTGTTTTTAATTATAAATCAGGAACAGGAGCCCAAACAGTAATATGCCCTTTGATTAATCGAATGCATAATTGGGGAGATGTCGATTCTTTACAAATAGTAGTATATGATAACAGTACTAATAGTATTGCATGTAGACCATGGTTCAAAGGAGCAGATGGTAGTTCTAGTTATGGACCGTATAAGTATTCAGGTGCCGGCGGTTCTTCAACTGGTAAGTTTACACTGAGTTGGAATGATTCTGAAGTACAACCGGTATATGATAGCATGTGGTATGTTCAGTGTGCGATTCCGGACAACTCTGGGGCTGGTGCTTCTTCTATTGAACTCATTTTGTATCATCAATCTAACTAAGCATTAAATTTAATAATAGTATGACTCACAAGAAAACCGCCATTTTAATTTCCATTGCTTTTATAATCGGCGTAGTTGCTATGAAAATCTATAGTTCTACAGATCGACCTTTAGACAATGTTGAAAGCAGCAATGATGATCAAGAAGAGCCGGCTCATGAAGATCAAATATCAGTATCAAATTTAAATGACAGGGTCGCGCATCTTGAAAAGGAAATTGCACTACTAATAAGAACGATGGAAAGCAAACTCTCTCTTCCTAGACAGGCTGAAGCTCCTGATACCGAGGGATTTCTTACAGAAGAGGAGAAGCTTGAAAGGGCGACTTCTGCTCGTCTTGAAAGGCTTGGATTTTATGACGCATCTATAAACAACAGCCTTCGTTCCGGAAAACGGGACGACAATTTTGAAAATGAAGTATTGTCAAAATTCAGCCAAGCAGAGTTTTCCCTAACTAATGTGACTGACCTTTCTTGTGATTCTACAATGTGTCGAATGAAAGTAACAAGCTCAAGCTCGGATGAAAACGAGGAAATGCCGATGAAATTGTCTGAACTCGGGATAATAGAAGGCGAAGGATACTTCACTCCGCCCGAAGAAACAGATGAAAATACCTTTGAAACAATTGTTTACTTTTCAAGAAGCGGACAGCTGTTACCCAGCCTACAAGACAATCGCTGATCATATTAGCTCAGTCAGCGTCAAGCCCGCCGGGCTTAACGACGCAGTCGTTCATCCTGACCGCGTCCCTCGTGGGCGCGGGCTCATTGGAAGAGCAAGTTTGTAAGCTCAGTCAGCCTCAAGCCCGCCGGGCTTAACGACGCAGTCGTTCATCCTGACCGCGTCCCCTCGTGGGCCAATGGCATTCGCTTGAGCCCTAGCCAGACAAGCATCATTTTTATCACATGATA
>CAYWLQ010000291.1:0-2413 GCA_964458775.1 uncultured Myxococcales bacterium
CAGTATCAGTATCAGTATCAGTATCAGTATCAGTATCAGTATCAGTATCAGTATCGGTGTCAGCGTCAACATCCGATACCGTAACGGTGTCATTATCTTTTTCTGTGTCGTTATTAACAATTTTGTTATCGATAACACAACCGTTTATGAGCAATATTACGATGAGAAAACAAACACTTCTAACTCCATAAAAACAATTACACATCATAAAATTTCCTTGTTCTTAGACTATTAGTTTAATAAGTGGAATTATTTATCATCCGTCAAATAAAAAATAAAGAGGAAAAGGGAATTGTCATGGAAAGGCTTAACTTAAGCGTGGATAAGCCTCGTCTTTTTTGTTTTTCCCGGAGGTTTTTGAGAAGTTACGCTAAAATCTACTCAACGTGAGGAAGATATCCGGTCATTTCTAGCAGAGACATCAAGCCGAGAGAAGTCGAATAATATACTCTATTGAACTGAGGAGATTGCAGAATATCCAAAGTGGCTCTGAATGAGTTTTCGAGCAACACAGTATGACCGGTTGATTTGGCCGCAATTCCCATCGGTCCGATAAAGGCAGCCTGATTTTCAACAGCAGCAGCATGAATAGAACCGTTAACGTGGTATCCCGCCCTTAGGTATCCTATTTTTGCACCGTTTTGAAAATATGCCATATCAGCAAAATATGATACAAGCTTGGTAAGTATTGTTTTGGCGTTGGAATTGTTGTTCCAACAAGCGTCAATACCGAGCCTTAATCCTACGCGTGCAGCCTCGTAAGCAAAAACTATATCATCACGCATTCCGTCAGCGAATACCTGCGCATCAATCGATCCTGCCGATATCGCTGTTCCATTAAAGTCACACCAGTCTGCAACCAAACCGTTAGCGTTTTGACAAGCAGAGACCGTTGTATATCCGTTGGTGATTACACCGTTCCAATCTGAGTTGTTAACGTCGGCAAATTTTCTGTAGAAATGCGGCGCAAAATAAGAAGAATTAAAACCTGCGTCATAATTGCTTCCGAGTTTGATTCGCGGTACTGATTGTTCGATGTCAGCCCCCCAAATTGCAGTTATCAATGCCTCCGCATCTGCTGCGTAACCGTTCCATCGTTGGTCAGCTAAAAGCAATCCGTAAGCAATGTCTTCGTCGCCGTCGGTGGCGGAGGTATTTTGGTCCGTTTTCCATGACCAACCGATAACTCCGCTGCCTGTTTTCTTTCCTTTTGTTTCATTCCATATGGCGTCAAAAGTTGTTTTATCTCCCATTGCAGCAGAAAGAATCATTCCATATCCTTGAGATTCGGAAGTAGTGTCCTCGTTTTGTTCGGGCATTACCACCTTGCCGTTGCTATAAAACTGAGCTCTCCAATGACGATACAAGTCGGCAATAACTGCTGTATAGTTGCCAGGATTGCTTACAGTAGCACAGGTTCCGCCTGCTTTTGAAGTGGGTGCAAACTCATATTCAGAAGAAGATCCCATGCAAAGACTTTTGTCTGTAATAAATCTCACGTCATCCAACCAGAAATCGAATTCGTCGCTCTTGTTATGCATAGTAGGATCGGTGGAGTCGATGGGTGTTGAACCTATATTCATGCTCTTGTTAGGCAGGAACTGGACTTTCGTTAGATTTTTAGAAAGCGAATCTCTTTGAGCAGCAGTCAAATTGCTGGGCAGCCACTGAGGATGGAGGTCGCGGTCAAAACACAACGTATAGGTTTTCCATGATGTTCCCAGCATTACCTCTTGCTTTTGAATATACGATGCATCTTCTGAAGTATGAAGGAATCTTCCAAGATGATTATAACACTTGTTATCCGATGCCTCAACACAGGTTCCTCCGGAGCCCTCTCCTTCAGTCTCCAATCTCGCAAAATTTACTCGCATAGCATGTTTGTGACCGGAACCCACTTTGGCTTTAAACTGAAGACCGACAAATTGACTTATGTCTACAGGCTGTATTACGCTATCTTCCGGATATTCCTTGTATGTTCCTTTTAGGAAAAATTCCATACCTACATAACTGTTTTCATCATTAGGAACGCCGGAACCTTTAAATCTAAGCGCCCCGTCTCCGCAGGTTCCTGAGCCTCCCGACTCCACAGTCAGTGTTACCGGTGCATTTCGGTCAGGTCCCAAGAAATAACTCCACTCACCGGTAAAGCCGGTTCCTGCCACATCGTTGATAGCCTTGCTTCCTCCCTCAAAGTTAGAAACAAGTCCTGCGCCTCCGCAATCTCCGTCGGCATCTGTATCTGTATCGGCATCTGCGTCTGTATCAGTATCAGTGTCGGTATCAGTGTCAGTATCAGTGTCGGTATCAGTGTCGGTATCAGTATCTGCATCGGTATCGGTATCGGTATCGGTATCAGCATCTGCGTCGGTATCCGTATCGGCATCTGCGTCGGTATCGGTATCGGCATCTG
>CAYWLQ010000292.1:0-2350 GCA_964458775.1 uncultured Myxococcales bacterium
TATAACTAGGTTTCCTTAAACGAATGAGCTCGATTCTTAAGCGAATGCCATTGCCTCGTGGGCGGGGGTATTAAAAGGGACAGTCCCCTTAGAACACTCCCTTAGAACATCCTTCGCAATATGCCGTGCTTCGTAATTCCAATAACAAACGCACTTTTTACTGCTACTTACAAACGCACTTTTTACTGCTTGGTTAATAGTATTTCCAATGATATTATTCAAAGTGCATGTCAAGTATCGAGAGACATATCTATTATTGGCAAAAAGGTGCTGTTGAGGATTTTGCAGTGGGTTCGGATCTTGTGACGGACGGTCGGGTGCGTCACGGTCTTTTTTTCGCACATCTCGCATTGGAGAAAATATTAAAAGCTCATGTTTGTAAGCGGATCGGGTCGGCTGTTCCTAAAACTCACGATTTGTTACGACTCGTTAGTTTGGCAGGTATTTCATTGTCAGCCGAACAAAAAGCTTTTCTTGCACGTTTTGGTCGCTATCAAATTGAAGGTCGCTACCCTGAAATGCTTGAGCCGGAACCTTCCATGACTATTGCCGCAGCAGAGATGCGGTCAGCAGAGGAGTTGTTGACATGGTTGACAAGACAATTATAGAGGTTGTCCGCCTATATCTTGACAGAGTTCAATCAGCCGGGATTTGTACGAAACGCGGCTTTATCTTCGGATCCTACGCACGCGGCTCTGCTCACGAGGACAGTGATATTGACCTGATTGTATTGGCACCGGAATTCGACGGTAAACGAGACCGACGGCTGACTGATATTCTTTGGGAGCTTCGTGCAGTAACAGACAGTCGCGTCGAGCCAATCGGTGTAGGCGAACGACAATGGGAAGAGGACGACGAGACACCAATTATTGAAATCGCCAGGAACGAAGGAGTGGAAGTGCGATTGTAACTGACCTTAGGGGGACAGAGGGGACCTTAGGGGGACAGTGCCCTTTGATGCTTGCGATTAGTTTTGGTTTCTATATTGTCTGATCTTGCATCCTTGCATCTCTAAAGACCGCGCCCACGAGGCGTATTAAAAGGTATTAAAGGGACAGTCCCCTTAGAACACTTGTTACTTCATACTCCGCTGATTGGGGAATTCTAATTGTCGTCAGCGGGGATTTTTAATTGTCGCAGAACAAACAAACTCACTTTTTACTGCTACTTACTCTAACTGCAAAATCAATTGTCTGTTTGTTTATTGACAAGTATACTTTGGACATGAGTGTATCTGTGCAAGAAGCAGCTGAATTTTTAAAGAGAAAGTCTCTTGAACAAGTCGAACGACGATTGTTATTACACAAAAAGGCAACCCAAGATTTTTCGTCTATGGTAAATTTTATTCGCGAGCGTTATCCACATGTGGGAATCTTCCAATGGGGTTCTTTGCTTCATTCGGAGTCATTTGATGAACTGTCAGATGTTGATATTGCTCTTACCAATGTTAAATCGCCGCAAGAATTTTTTCAAATACAAGGTTCTCTGATGAAAATGACCGAGTTTTTTTTGGATTGTATAGAGTTGGACAAAATCAGCCCCGAAAATAGAGGAATTTTGCTTCAAAAAGGGAAGTGGATTCATGAACCCTAATAGCGCAGTACTTTTGCTTTTGTCCGAGTTGCGAAAAACTGTTTCGCAAATAAATAGAATTTCAAAGTACCATAAAGAATTTCGTATTGATTTTCCGATAGGACAAAATCACAAACAGTATGATTTGGTAATTCTCGCAGACATTATCACTGACTACTACACATGTCTCGAAACCTTATTTGTTCGCATTTCTAAATTTTTTGAAAACAATTTGGAACAAGACCGATGGCATAAACATCTTCTCGAAAAAATGCAGATCGAAATTCCCGGTATTCGAAATGCCGTACTCTCAGAAGAGTGCTTTTTTCTGTTAAATGAATTCCTAAGATTTCGCCATTTCAAGCGCTATTACTACGACTACAACTACGATGCAGATAAAATGCAGTTTCTTGAAAAAAAACTTCTGCAATCCATTCCTCTAGTAGAACGAGACCTTCAAAAATTCGATGACTTTTTAGGCGAACTTGCAAAACAATAACTGTTCTTTAGTATTTAATAGAAAGACAATAGTTCAATCAGTCCGAAGCCCGCCGGGCTTAACGACGCAGTCGTTCATCCTGGCCGCGTCCCTCGTGGGCGCGGTTGATTGGTACAGCAAGCCTGTAAGCTCAGTCAGCCCCAAGCCCGCCGGGCTTAACGACGCAGTCGTTCATCCTGACCGCGTCCCTCGTAGGCGCGGTTGATTGGTACAGCAAGTTTGTAAGCTCAGTCAGCGTCAAGCCCGCCGGGCTTAACGACGCAGTCGTTCATCCTGACC
>CAYWLQ010000293.1:0-2322 GCA_964458775.1 uncultured Myxococcales bacterium
GCCAAAGGCCATGGAGGGTGAGGAAAAGAAAGGGTCTTTGTTTGTCCTAAGGCCTCCCCGATGGTAATGATGCTGGGCTATCATGGACATAGCTATGACGGAGAATATTATTACAACATGTTCAAAGGATACGTAGACGGTGTTCGCAATGACGGTCTAGGAGATGATTGGGTTGATGAAATGTCCAAAACATCAGGCAGTTATCGACAATGTGCAACGGCGCTAGTATGGGCTAGCAATGCATCGGAAGCAAGCAATGTGTACTTGTATGCCGGATTTATGGATCTGAAAGCATACGGAACGGGATATATGTCTTTCACTTATATAGCCGGTTGTTCGCCGAGTTCCGGAGCTCCGGATTTGCCTAATTGATTTAAGGAGGTGCTACATGAAAAACAAAAGAATTAATACAACAATTCTAGTAACAGCTATTTCTCTATCTTCTATAATATTGTCAGGTGCACAAACATCTGAAAAAGAGACAACTGGTGCTCAAAAAATAAGAGAAATGACTAAAAATCTTTTGGAACAAAAAGATGTATTTAAAGAGGCAGAACGAAAAGTAGGATTTTGGCAATCAACTGATGATAATGAGATGTTTTATAATATTTACAGAGTCTCACTAGAGAATATTTTAGGAGAAAAATTTACCGACGACCAAGAAACTCTTAAGAATGAAGACCCTTGGAATCTTGACGCAGGAGTAAGTGCAAACTGGAGTTATACAATTGATGACAAAAACGAAAGATTTTTGTTAAGACATAAACAAATGATATTTGAAGACACATTGGCAAATCAAAAACGTTCCAAAGACGAAATCTATCAACTAGCCGCATCAATGCTGAAAGATTTTGGAAATAGCGAAATGAACAATTTCGATATTGATGTTAGAGAACTACGAAGAACGGTCATTCTGGAAAATGGGCAAGTTGAAGACTATGCAATTGCTTACAAAGTCTTTGTTCATAGAAAGATAGGGGATGTGCTTGTTAGAGGATCACGAATTGTTTTTAGCTATCTTCTTGATGGACGATTATTAAAAATATTGATGAAATGGCCGCATATTGAAAACGGTTCTGTGTCATTGCAGAAAACTTGCACAAATGATGAAATCATCGAACGTACGGCACGAAGTATCGAGAAAAACGATATGATTAACGGCAAAGATTTTACTGCTGAGGTCGGATACAATATTGACGAAGGTACACTAAAAATGGGGATAATTCTAACAGCCCTTGTTCCCGGACCAAACGATTCTTTTTTTGGAAAAGAAGACTTTATAGAGATTTAACTAATTATGGATAAAATTTAATATTTGTTTAGTAAAAAAAAGAGGACGAAAGATAGGAGATAAAAATGGAACGATATTATTTTACAGGGGCATTGTTATGCGGTTTTTGTACGGCAATCTTTTCTTGTACAGAAACAGATAGTCCTGTTGTTAATAGAGGAGGACCTATTTGTACTGAAATTATGACTGACAGTATTGTTTATGACGAAAATCAGCTGGAAATGTTTTTGGATCACATTTCTTATACTCCCGAATCGGTAGTGAACAGGGTTTTGGGAGAATGGAAAGGCACTGTTCCGGGAACATCCGATATAGAGGAGTTTACTTTTACACTCAACATAGGCAGCTATGTACAAGACGGCAAACCTGTTCACAGGTTCTATATACCAAAGGAAAATGAAGGAGAGGAAACATGGGATTCTTGCACAAAAGCCGGTATTGATACTTATGTTGAATGCAATTTTACCAGTAACAGTAATTATGTAGGTTCTTATCAGTCTTCAAAACCGATATTTCTAATGTTTGACGGAGCCGAGCCGGCTGACGGTTCCGGTTTCCCGGAAGAGTTAACAGGTATTCCTTACATAGTCCTTGAACCTCTAGGAGGAGAACCCGATGAAGACGGATATAATCATCTCATGCATATTGCATTTCCTCCAAACGGCAAGGTGTTTATTCAATTTTGGAAAGGAGACAACGTTAATGTGCCGAACGAAGCTCCTCAGACATCCAATTGGATAGAAGTAAGCTTAGAACTTTTTCCCAATCTTTAAGGCGGCACAATTTCTTGAAAGACCGGTAATCTCAGCTATTCTTCCTATCGGCATGCCGTCTACCAGAAGCCTTGAGGTTTTGTAAATCAAAAGTAGCCGGAACCTGCCAATAATCCCTCTTTTGCGTTATCTGCATCGGCAAGAGTATCGGTTTCTGTGTCTTGTTTTGAGGATTGGGTTGTGCTTTTAGATGATGACGGCGGGGTATATAGGGACATCGATAAAGCGGCTCTCACAGTCAAGGAAAATCTTTTTCCA
>CAYWLQ010000294.1:0-2294 GCA_964458775.1 uncultured Myxococcales bacterium
GACGGTGTATGTGCAAACGGAACCTGTATCTGCGGTCCTAACAGCAACTGTATTTTCTCATGCAAGGATTCTGACTGTAGGGTAGACTGCCGCTCCGGTTCAAAGTGTGTTTTAGAATGTCCTGACAAAAATCCTGGAGCACAAGGTTGTTCCTTTTCACATTGCGACAGTGAACCTATCATTTGCCCTGACGGAATACATATCGTATGCAGCACAGAGTGTCCGTGATAATAAGAGCGATTTAAAATGAGAAACATTTCGTTACAACTAGTTGTTCTGCTGTTCTTCGCTGCATGCAGCAAAGACAAACTACAAAATCAGGCACTCGTTCCCATTGAGGATAATAAAAAGGAAATTATTGTCGCCAAGCAGATGGTACTCGTAGTGGTCGATGCTCTCAAGGCCTCTTCTCTAAGCGCGTATGAATACTCTAGAAACACCTCTCCTAACATGGTCGACCTTGCAAAGGAGGGTGTTCTTTTTGAGCAGTTTCGCTCTGCATCGTGTTGGACATTGCCGGCGTTTACCACTCTAACTACCGGCATGGCACCTTCGGTTTCCTATACCGGCAATTTTTTTGAGAACGGTCATAAAAAACGAGAATCTCAGATACTGCGAAGTGACATTCCTACTTTGGCAGAATCACTGGGAGACGATATTACTGCAGGAGCCCTTGTTACCAATCCCTATCTCAGTTCTCACAGAGGGTTAGGACGGGGATACGCTGTATATGATCAAGAAAATGCTGACTTTGAAGGATATCGCAATGCAGAGGAAGCAACAGATACGGCAATCGATTGGATAAAAGATAATCAAGACAAACCGTTTTTCTATCTCCTCCACTATTTTGACCCCCATGTCCCCTACCGAGCGCCCGAGCGAATTAAAAAAATGTTTTGGGAAAACTCTTCAGGAAGACTCGATGTTAAATCTCAAGAGCAGTTCAGGCAAGTTCGAACCGGAAAAATGAAGTTGACCAAGGAGGAGATCGGACATCTTCGAGATCTCTACGATGCAGAGGTACGTTTTGTAGATGAGCAGCTTGGTCGACTTGTAAACGCTATGAAAAAAATGGGGCTTTTAGATACCAGCTATATTGTGGTGACCGCCGACCATGGAGAAGAGCATTTTGAACACGGCGGGTTTGAACACGGTCATCGTTACGAAGACGAAACGGTTCGTGTTCCGTTAATCATCAGAGCCCCCGGAGGACGTTGGAATGCAAATAAACGAGTGCCATGGTCTGCGGGCCTCATTGACTTATTTCCGACTATTTTAGAATGGTTCGGCAAGCCGATTCCTGATCACGCACAGGGAAAAAGTCTCAATCCGTTAATCACCGGCAAAGAGAACGCCCATCGTGAGTATTTCATGGAGCATAAACTATACGGTGCTTGGCAGTTCGCCTGGTTTGACGGCAGGTATAAACTGATTACCGATAAAGACAGCAAAAACTTATGGGTGTACGATCTGAAAAATGATCCAAATGAGAAAAAGAAGCTGACCGATCACCCAAAGGTTGCTGAACTCAAAGAGCGTCTGTTTAATCACCGCAAGCAGCTGGAAGAAAAACATGTCTTAAACAAAAACAAGGATGAAACTGTTCCTGTAATTCCCAAAGAGGTCGAAGATGCCCTTCGATCACTGGGCTATATTGAGTAACCTTTCGATGACTACTAAAGAAGCCATGTTTTCGTCCAAACAACCGACATTGTTCGGTCATCCCTCCTCGCTGTTTACTTTGTTTTTTACGGAGATGTGGGAACGGTTTTCTTATTACGGCATGCGCGCCCTTTTAGTTTTTTACATGATAAAGGGCTTTATGCGCTTTTCAGACGGTCGTGCCTATTCTGTTTACGGTGCCTACACCGCTCTGGTTTATGCAACTCCCTTTATCGGCGGTGTTTTAGCTGATCGAATTTTGGGCTCTCGTCGCGCAGTATTGCTTGGCGGAGTATTGATGGCAGCCGGTCATCTTTTAATGACAATACAAACAGAACTAGCCTTTTTCGGCGCTCTTTCACTGCTTATTTTGGGCAACGGCTTTTTTAAACCCAACATGCAGACTATCGTGGGAAGCCTATACACGGCGAACAGTAAAACGCGCGACGGCGGATTTACAATTTTTTACATGGGAATTAACTTGGGAGCGGCCATATCTCCCCTCATCTGCGGATATGTAGGAGAAAACTACGGTTGGCACTACGGATTCGGTTTAGCAACAGTCGGAATGTTGGTTGGATTGGCTGTTTTTGTTGCCAAGATAAAGGTTGCTCAATTTCTGATATTGGGTT
>CAYWLQ010000295.1:0-2290 GCA_964458775.1 uncultured Myxococcales bacterium
CTCATGCTATTTCTCTATATTTAAAATTATTTTTTATCGACTTGCCGAGACAACGAAGTCCAAATCGGAGCGTAGGGGATTTGATGCAAAGTTTTGTTCCCAAAGTCTTGGGGTGAGTTTTTCGATTTCTGTTTTAGGATGTTCGGACACTCGTTGAAGGATGTCGACCAGATAGGTGTAGGGATCGATGCCTCGCATTTTACATGTTGCGATTAGGCTTTGAATTATGCCTACGTATTTTGCTCCTATTTCGGTCCAACAAAACATCCAATTTTTTCTTCCCATTGGTATGACTCTGAGCGCTCGTTCTAAATCATTTGTATCCAACGGCACTTCAAAATCTGTTATGAATAGTCTGAGCATCTCTTCTCGTTTGTGGGCGTATTGCAATGCTTTGCTAAACGGATTTTTCGGTAAAAAGAGACCCGAATTTTGTTGCTCGTCTACCCATTTGAAAAACGCATCGACTAAAGGTTTACTATGCTCAATTCGATAAAGTCGTTTGGCTTCGCCTTCCAGTCCCTGCTCTCTTATCTCTTTTTCAACCTTCCACAACGGACGCATCAATTCGAGTGCCTCTTTTACCTTTTCAGGTTCAGATTCCTCGGCTTTTAAAAACTCACGACGTGCATGCGTCCAGCACTGACTGTTAAAGGTGTTAGTTGCTTTGGCGTATGCGGCGTAGGCTCCGTATCCGTCGCTAACCACTACCGAATTTTCTTCCGGTTTTGTTCCCAAAGCTTCGAACACATGCCGATGTTCACGGGATTCAAAGAAAAGAAAAACAATGTCCTTGTCACCTGCCATTACAGGCCAAAAGTATGCGTCTCGCATTTTTCCTTTCTTTTCTCGACCTGCCTTGATTGGCGTCTCATCCATCAGCTTTACCCTGCTTTTTCGTATCCAATCCAAATGCGAAAGATAAACCGGTTCTAAAAGGTCTCCGCATCGATGAACCAATTGTGTCAGCCAAGCGCGACTTACCTTTATGCCCGCACTTTCAAGTCGCAGATGTTGGCGATACAGCGGCAGATGATATTGAAATTTGTCAATAAGAAGGCCAACCAGAAAGCTCACATCTGCATGACACTTGTCAAAAACTGAATCTTTTACCGCAGGGCAACTCATCTTTACGGCTTTTTTATCTGCATTTTTGATTTTGATGACATCGCGTATATATTTCAAAATAACATACGCTCCGGGACGCTGGGCTAAACGATAAGTTGTCTTCTGACTTACAACTTCGTACTCATTTTCACTCAAACCCTCGACTTCAGGATTGGCGATCTTGATCTCTTCTACCGGAACCGTCTCATCGAAAAACAAATTCTGCTTGTCGCCGTCTACAGATTCCGTCTTGCGCTTCTTTCTTTCATGGGCAGCTACTGTTTGCGTTTCTGCTTCCGCTGTCTCTTGCTGAAACTGCTCGCCAAGCCACAACTGCTCTTTCGGTACATCTTCTATTCGTCGCTCGCTCTTGCTGCCGAATATCTGTTTTTGAAACCACTTGATTTGTGCGTTTAGCGAATTGACCCGTTCTGAAAGCTGTTCAATTTGAGATTTCAGCTCTACATTTTCATTTTCAAGAACATCGCATTTCTCTTTGTATTTATCAGCCGAAATCATTGACCAAACCTTACACAAAAACGACTATATTGTATATCTATATTATCTTATTAAACCTCTTTTTCTGCCTCTTCTTTTCTATCCCTTCAAGCATTAATTTTAACCCGGTATAATCCATCTCAAGATCCGCTCGCTCCTTCCAGCTCGAAATAAAACATCCGACCTCAAGACGCTTCGACCAAACACAGAACCCCGAACGATCCCAATATAGAACCTTTATGATATTCCCTCGTCGATTTGCAAACACAAACAAATGCCCGGACATCGGGTCCCGGCCCATTAAGTTTTTAGTCTTGGCAATTAATCCGTCAAAAGAATTCCGCATATCGCAAGGAGCTCCATAAAAATATACACGAACCTGTCCTTCAGGAAAAAACATCAACCCCGCCTAACAGTCAGAGTAAATCCGTCACCAAGATCCAAGGTGACTTCCAACGGATGACCCTTGCATATCGAAGTCTCAACATTTCGAGCATCAATTCTACCCATATCAATAAACCTGCCGACAGCAGTCTCATCAATAGGAACCAAGGCACCAACCTCGCTGCGAATCTTGTCCCGCCATCTATAAAAACTATTCAACGCAATAGATTCTCGAATACAATAAGCCCTTACACTGAGACCGCTCTTCTCCTGAAGCCGAACAATCTCCCTCCATTTTTGC
>CAYWLQ010000296.1:0-2217 GCA_964458775.1 uncultured Myxococcales bacterium
AAAGCGCATCTTTGCCATTCGAGATTTGTCCAGGTATCGAGCACGGTTGATTCATTGATAACAAATCTCGTTTCTATATCCGCTTGAGGCGAAGTGCCGCTTACGCATCTAACTTTTGAGTCAGAACCTTTTGCCGTAATCGCTCCTGAGTAAAAGCTTACTCTAAACAAAGGAGACATAGAAGTGAGATAGGTTCCCGTAAAAGTACCGGGAAAAATTTCGGCATTTATGGTGGGACCCGGATAGCGAATTTCATAATCTATAAGCGTTGCCAATTCAGAAGGAGTAGGCAACCGCCAGTTGTCGATACCGCCGAAAACACCGTCACAAGAAGCTTTGCCTGTTTCGATATCGGTAAAAGTTGTAGCAGTGCCGGTGCACGCGCCGTTTTCAAATACCTGTCCGATGCTGCAACGACGCCAGGTAAGACCGGTTACAAGATCAAAAACAGCAGCTTCTGAAGCATCGCCTGCTAAGATTTCAAATTCAGAGGTCGCTCTAGACAAAGAAGGCAATGCCGCGTCGGCAAGCCAAGAAGAAGCAGCTTCGCAAACATAGGGCTGTAAAGGCTTTTCTCCCTCAAAAGGTATCGGAGGATAGTTGTAGCCTGCAACCGGATAGTCGTCGGCAGACATCCAGTAACATACTTCGCCGTCTCCAAAATAGATCTGTGATGATTTGGTTTCACACAAAGCAACCATATCTTCTTCTAAAGCAATTTCATCCAACGGATTGCCCGCCAGTATTAAAGTATTGGGCAAGTAAGAAGTGCCCTTGCGTCCCAAAGCTACAAGAGGAGCAACCGACGTTACTCGGTTGTTCATGAAGTCAAGAGTCCAGGACTCATCTGCTTTTTCAATCAAAGGTGACAAATCGTGAATTTGATTGTTAGCGGCATAAAGAGAGTACAATTGAATCTCGGAAAGAAAGCTTATGTCTGACACTTTGTTGTTTGAGATGTCCAACTCTCCGATAAAGTCGAGTTCAGCCAAAGGCGATAGATCGGATATCTCGTTGTTGCTGAGATTTAGCAGATCAGGTCCTATGCCCTGTTTTTTATAGATTTCGGCTAAGGGCGATATGTCTTCTATCTTGTTGTTATACAAGGTAACAAAACCTTCAGTGTTTCCGAGATTAAGCAATGGTGATATGTCTTTAATCTTGTTATTATGAAGAGTAATAACCAATGTATCAGAGTATTCATATCCTATACCCCATAAAGCAGATATGTCCTCTATTTGATTATTATTCAATCCCAGTTTATAAAAATGAATGCCGTCGAGCGCTGAAATGTCAGATATCATATTGTTTGAAAGAGTTAGAACACCGATTGTGTTGTCAGTACCTACTAAACTTCTTAGAGGTTCGATGTTTTCTATTCGGTTGAAGTCGAGATAAACAGTCATAGGCTTATTAAGAACGCTAAAAGGTGTAAGGTCTGAGATGTTGTTATATATTGCTTGAAATAAGATCAGCTTAGGCATGTTTTTTATAAACTCTATAGATTCCAAACCTGTATTGTCAATGTAAAGATAAATCATCTCGCTCATATTGTTTAGAAACTTAAAATCTTCGATAGGATTGTTTGCAACTTCAAGTGCGGTAAGGGTGCTAATTTTCTCAAGCTGGGAAAGATCCGACAAATTGCATTCCACCAATCCCAGCTCCTTCAGCTTAGGCATAAAGGTTAGAGGTGTAAGGTCAATAATGTTATTATAAGCCAAATTGACTGATTCCATTGATGTTAAACACTCAATTCCCTTAAGAGACCTAATGCCGCTATTAGGTTTGTCCATTAGCGTTGCTGTTGTTATTGTTGAAAGCAACTCGCCTGTAAGGGTTCCGGCATAAAAGTCCGTGCAATCCGGAAGATACCAGCAAATCAACTCGCGAACGGCCGATTCAAGAGCTTTGTCAGGAAATATTACCTCGCCGATACAGGATTGCGGAACCGGAACATCATCTTCGATGTCCGAATCAGACTCAAAATCCGAAGCAGAATCCGAAGTATCCGGGTTGTCTTCAGAACTGCTGTCAACACTGCCGGTCTCACGATCTGAATCGGTATCCTCATCCTCCATATTTGGGGAATGCCCGCCGCAAGAAAAGAGAGTTACTACAACTATTGAACATATTATTTTGTAAAGCATAGAAATATTCTCCGTGTTGAAATGCATTTTGATGATTTAAGAATTATTGTTACTCGAACAGAGTTCT
>CAYWLQ010000297.1:0-2208 GCA_964458775.1 uncultured Myxococcales bacterium
CGCCGGTCAGAGAAAACGGTCAGTATCACTGTCAGTATCTCACTGTCAGTATCTCTGGCACCTGACCGGGGGGAAGGAAAAAAGAAATTTTCTTTTCTAAAAAACCAACTTCCCCAAGCTGCCGAGTGACAGTGAAAGTAAAACAATTTTTTCAAAGGGCTCGGGGGCTCCTCTCGCTTGTAAATAACAGTGAGAGTGTAACAGGATCCCCGGCTCGAAGAGACTCGTTTAAGTGTAATAATTATACCTTTTCCGGAGACAAAGTGTCACCCATGTCTCCGGATAGAGTGTTACCCATGTTTTCGGTTGCACAAATTAAGTGCACCTAATTAAGTGCACCTAATTAAGTATCTAATTAAGCGAATACTTTTTTGACATAGACCGAGCCTCAATATTTTAGCTGCAATCTACATCACGACTTCTTCTGAGGGTTCTTATTTGTTTAAAAGCAGACAGGCGGAGCTGGTCATCTATCATTAGGTCAAAGGCTGATAACAGTGTGTCCAGTCCTTCGGTTTCCGGTTCCAATATTTTTAGAGCGCGAACGACGGCTTCTATTGTTGAATTGGCGCCCCCGAAAGGCTCTTTTCTAATGCGATAATTTCCGGACATTCTGTTGCCGAAGGTTAAACAGGGCAGGGCTCTTAGGGCCGGACTGTCTCGATATATTTTCGAAGCTTGACTCCATGTGCCGTCTATTACAACGATACTTGAAGGAATTGAGGTTGACGGAAGTGTCTCTATAGGCTCTGCCTTTGCAGACGGATATAGCAAGGCTGTGTTTTTTGGAAAATTCGTTGATGCAGTAAAACGTCTGTTTGTAGGAAATACGGTTTCTAGGAAAACCTTTTCAAGCCCCAAAGATGCAATACGTTCGGTACCTAGCGGGTGAAAACGCTCTCTCATATGCTGTACTATGTATACTGCAGTTTTATTAGAAACAATCGTGAGTTTGTTGCAAACGCAAGCGACAGCCGGTTTGAAGCAGAGGTAACACATGTCTCGATGTGACTTGATTTGCTGATTGTTCACTTTGACGGTTCTTTATTGAGAGCTGATTGCATCTTTTGTAGGGTTTGTGCTAATGCGGCTTCAGCATCCAAGCGCAATTCCGTTATAATTGATGCAAGAGGTGAAATATTTTCCATTAGACCGACGGATTGTCCCGCCATTAGCGATCCGGTTTCTATGTCGCCGTCAACAACAGCTTTTCTAAGTCCGCCCATCCAAAAATGCTCTACCTCGTATTGTGCTGTCATTTGATCCATCAGGCCGTCATCCATTTCGCTGAGCAAACGAAGCTGGAGTTTTCCAAATTCCACAGTGCTTAGGTTTTTTAGCGCCCTAACCGGAATTACTGGAAGACGACTGTCGAATTGAGGGGTTGCTACGGCATCTCTGGCTTTTGCTTTTTGAAATGCCTGTTTAAATAACGGATGAACGTTGCACTCTTCTGACATAACAAATCTGGTTCCCATTTGAATTCCGGCCGCTCCCATCATCAGCATGTGTGCGGCCATTTTGCCGGTAGCAATACCTCCGGCTGCAAAAATTGGAACCGAATCATTTTTAAAAAGAATTTGCTGAAGCAGTACGACTAGGGACACGGGACCGATATGGCCGCCGGCCTCCGATCCTTCGAGAATTAATCCGTCTGCACCCATATGAATAAGCCGATTGGCCAAAGCATCGGTGGATGCAAAACAAATTACTTTGGCACCGGAGTCTTTTGCCCTTTCGATTTCTTTTCCCTTTGGAATAGCTCCCGCAAATACAATAACAGGCAGATTCATTTCGCATGCCATGTCCAGATGGGTTTGGTAGTTGGGAGCAACAGTAATGAGGTTTACTCCAAAAGGTTTGTCAGTAACTTTCCTGACGGCCTCGATTTCATTGTGCAAGACCTCAACCGGAGAATTTCCCCCTGCCAGCTGCCCGAATCCACCCAAATTGGAAACTGCTCCCACCAGTTTGTGATCACTTACCCATGTCATGGCGCCGCAGATAACAGGATATTTTACGCCTAAAAATGCAGAGCCTCTCGCAAAGTAACTATCTAGAAGAGGAGTTTTTATGTTTTCGACAGAATCATTATTGTTTTCTAATACAGTCATAATCTTCCTTTACTTTCTCAAACTGAGCTGTTGTTATAGATAAACAAAGGAATATCAAGATACTAAATGTTTTTTTTGGTGTTTGTCGTTATAC
>CAYWLQ010000298.1:0-2200 GCA_964458775.1 uncultured Myxococcales bacterium
TTGCAAATTTTGTTTTCACTTAGCCCCCACAAAATCGCATCCCACAAGCTCTATTTGATCTACCCAAATATCATATTCACCGCCGGGAGTGTCATATTGCCATTGAACAGCAAAAGCACCGTGCACATCCACGGAAGGCGCTCTGTCGCCCCATCCCGGATGCTGCTCCATAGCAGAAAAAGGAATCGTATATCTCATCCAAATATCCTGAAGATAGATATCTACACCAAAATCATTGTAACAATCATCGCATCGGTCACCGGCAGGGTCAGTGTTTCTGTCAGGAATCTTAAATCTAATTTTGCCCGGCCCTTTAGCCCAAAACCGAATTCCCTTGGCCTTTGATATATCAAAAGGAGTTTTTGGATTGGTAAAGGCAAAACCGAAACCGGCGTAAACGCTTTCACCCATAACGGCCAGCTTTCCCCGAACATTGGCAGCAAATTTGCTTTCACCCTCAGGATATCCGCCCGAAGTCATGACAAATCGGCTTTTGGGTTCCATTACAGAGCCCCATGTGTCAACAAAAGCAAACCAATATCCGTCGCGATCATCCGCCAAAATGACTTGGGTATTGCCGTCTTCAGCGTCGTCCAAAAGACCGTTAGGACACAAAGACATTACGGTCTCCGTCGCTATTTTTGTATCACCGTACTTCCAAACAGGAGCGGTAATACAACCGTATAATGAAAAGACAAAGATAATCGCAGGGACAAGAACAGATAGTTTCTTTATACGTTGGTAATTTCTCATTTTACGAGTGCACTTCTTTGTTCGTAATCGACATTTAACAACGAGCGACTAAAACGCTTAAGTGAATACTACGTGATGACGCTAAAAAAAGTCAACAGTTAACCTAACAAACTTAAAAGAAAACCAAACTACTCATAGGGCGGCAAGCACTCCTTGCGTACCAAATACAATATGTATTTACAGATAGTTTAACTTAATCGGCATCCATTTTAGAGCAGCCATTTTAGAAGCTGTGTGTGATTAATTTTGGAATATCAGTCACAATAACTGTACAAACCGCATTCCCAAACTTTGTTTGAGGATGAGTATTCGCAATTTGACGGAAAGAACCAGGAACCTGATCTACTGGAGGGACACTGTGATGCCCCTTCGCACATACTCTCTTTTGTGTGACAACGGAGTCCGGTAATTTGTCCGCAACCATCTTGTGAGATTCCGCATCGATATCCTCCGCAATCAGCGTCAGTACGACAATTTGCCGGGAGACACCGAGGAATACTATTACGAAATCCGTATGGGCTATAGCTGATATTTTGCGGTCCGACCAATCCACAGAGGCATGCTTCTCCCAAATCACAATCATCATCTGACATACACAACTTATAGCAAGAACAATTTGACTGATAGCTGATACAAGTTTTGCCGGCAGAACATCCTGCACCGCCATTGCAAGTGTCACATAGAAACAGAAACGGTTTGTATTCTGAAATACATGATACCGATTCATATCTATGTGCACTGTAATCAGGACATATTTCGACACCGGAGGAAACCAACGTCTCAGATCCCCATGTGTCGGAAGGGTCGCCGAATTTTAACTGCATTGCTTCCTGCCCTTGGTCACATCTTCCGGATCCTGGACCGGCCCAAGTATCAGATTCGCTTGTATCCTCAGATTCCAAAACCGTCTCAGTATCAGCAACAATATCCGATCCTTTACTAGAACCGTCATTATCGTTTGATTGCTCAGTGTCTAATTCGGCAACGCTGTTTATTGTGTCCGCACAACCCAATAAGATTGAGAAAACCGCACAAGAATAACAAATATGTTTGATTTCATAATGCATTTATTGCACTCCTTAAGTTAAGTTATCTAAACAAAAATATATAATATGTTATATATAAATATCAGTATCTTGGCCATAAAAACCAACGATTTAGTCCGATTACAAAGGAAATGAAGTGCGCAGCGTCTTCGCAGAACATATAAATGTCTGAACCGACTTTCAAACCCTTTTGACATTGGCACTTTCCTTCCCTAATTAGGTGCCGGAGATACTGAAAATTAAGGAGCCGCTTTCTATTCGAATCCAGTTAATGGACGGTTTTTTTTCTGAACCTATGAGTTCATCAAGTGAATTTTTGTTATTAGCATTGTCGCTATCTGCTGTTCCTGCATCTTTAGATCCGTTTTCTCCGCTGCATCCAATGGATATCCACATAAGTA
>CAYWLQ010000299.1:0-2129 GCA_964458775.1 uncultured Myxococcales bacterium
ACGATATCGTTGCGAGCAATGAGATGGCGAACCGAGTCCTAAAAACACTGAATACATTGCGACCCAAGGAGGAAGACATGATTCGCCTACGATTTGGAATCGGCGACGGTAGAGATCACACACTGCAAGAGTTAGGGAACCGGTTTGGACTGAGTCGTGAGAAAATCAGACAGATAGAGGTCGACGCACTGAGAAAGCTAAGAACCGCGTATGAAAGGGATCTAAATATTCTTTTGGCTGAACTGACATGAGAAAGGTTACAATCTTACAAAGGTTTCATCTAAATTAAGGAATGTCTTCTTTTTATCTGTCCTTAAACGTACGGAAGTGAGTACAAAGGCCGTCATAGGTCTCTGCTGCTTCCATTAACGTCTCCGACATCGTCGGATGTGGATGTATTGTACGGGCCAAATCGACGACACTGGCTCCCATCTCCACAGCCAATACAGCTTCTCCAATGAGTTCTCCTGCATCGGGACCGACAATACCGGCTCCTAGTATCCGTCCTGTACTCGCGTCAGCTAGGAGCTTAGTAAGCCCTGTAGTATCACCGTGAGTTCCGGCCCGTCCCGATGCGGCATGGGGAAACCTAAGAATTTTTACATCCAAGTCACGATCTTTGGCCTCCTGCTCAGTTAGCCCGCACCATGCAATTTCCGGATCAGTAAACACAACAGCAGGGACCGCCCTTGGCTCGTAAACGACGCTATTACCGTTAATAACTTCAGCCACCGTACGCCCTTGATGGGTAGCGGTGTGAGCCAACATTGGCGGTCCGACCATGTCGCCGATGGCGAAAATTCCCTCCCTAGTGGTCCGGAACTGACTATCAACTTTTACAAAACCTTTTGTGTCTATCTCGACGCCAACCGCTTCAAGTCCAAGATCTCGTGTATTGGGCTGTCGTCCCACGGCAACCAGACAACGGTTGAAATGCTCACGCTCTCTTTTTGCGCTTCTATCTTTTACTGAAACCATTTCAACTTCCAACCCGTTCATACTTTCCGCAAACTCTGCCGCCATGGTCTCAAACCGGATAGTTTCAAACTGTATATCAAGACGTTTTCTCAACGGTTTCGTAAGGTCTGGGTCGACTCCGGGAAGCAGCGTGGAGGTCATTTCGACTACGGATACAGCGCTTCCGAGAGCCGCATAGACTGTACCAAGTTCAAGACCGATGTAGCCTCCGCCTATGACAAGCAATCGCTTTGGAATCTCCGGCAAGGTCAATGCATCGTCCGAACTCCAGATGAAAGGAGTGTCCGGAACATTGGGAATGCGTCTAGGAGAGGAGCCGGTAGCCAATATCAGATTATTGAAGCCGACTGTTGAAATCCCTTCTATCTCTTTATCTAAAGTAATCGTTCGCTCGTCTCTTAAGATCCCCATTCCGCGAAGATGTCGTATTTTTCTTGAGTTGACAAGGCGTCCCAGACCGTCCGTCAGCGATGCGACTACCTCTTGCGCGGAGGCACGCAATCGCTTCAAATCCACCCTCGGTATACCAAACTCAACTCCCATCAACGCGAGGTACTCGGCTTGACGAATAGTTTTTGCAACCTTGAGCAATGACTTTGAAGGGATGCATCCTCGATAGAGGCAGACACCCCCGGGATTGTCGCTCGGATCTATTAGCAACACATCCATCCCAAGGTCAGCTGCAAGAAAAGCCGCAGGATATCCTCCCGGTCCGCCGCCGAGCACTACGAGATCAGTACTGATGTGAGAGTTATTCATGGTGCCTCCTCATCCTGCCTCTATGATAATCTTCATCGGATCCTCTAACGCCTCAGAAATCCAGCGCAGAAAACGCGCTGCATCCGCGCCGTCATTGGCTCGGTGATCGTAAGAAAGAGAGAGAGGCAACATCTTTCGAGGAACAAACTCGTCCCCAGTCCATACCGGCAGCATCTCCGCTTTCCCCACACCGAGGACGCCCACATGCGGCCAAGTAACGATAGGCGCAAAAGCAGTAGTGCCGAACCCGCCGAGGTTGCTCACCGCAAAAGTGCTACCCGCCATTTCTTCAAGGGATAGCTGCTTGTTTCTCGCCTTAGTTGATAGCACAGCTAAACTAAAGTTCCTACGCCATTTTTCTTAAAAACTAAATAGAGACGTGTGTTTGGGTT
>CAYWLQ010000300.1:0-2109 GCA_964458775.1 uncultured Myxococcales bacterium
TCCGTCTTCCCCATTGTAAATAAGCCAACCATACGGCGGAATTTCGTCCCCCTCAAAACTATGACGAAAACTATCCGACAAAACATATCCCGGGGCATTGCAGGTCTCCGGATCTACACTCAATTGAACATTAACTGTTTCGTCATCTGTTAACGGTCCCACCAATAACGAAGATGTATGGTAGCCATCCACCCAGGCCGAAACGTTAAAAGTATACTCGATTCCTTCCGGCAAGCTTATAGTGTAGAAGCCGGTTACAGGATCTGTCCAAGCAAAATAATCGGGCTGACCTACTATATTTATTCTTGCGTACATTGGCCAGCCCGTTTTGCTGTCAGTAACAACTCCGCTTACTTCATACCAAACTTGTTTTTCGAGCGCAGCATTTTGAACTGTGGTTTCGTTGACTGTCAACTCCAAGCCTTCGAAAATTTGCGAACTATACCCAAAAGCAGAGAATGTAACTGTGTATGTATCGGCAAAAAGCTCCAGTGTGTATTGTCCTTCGGAGTTTGTTAACGTCGAAACCTCCTCAGGATACATTGATGAATATGCTGTTACGCGAACTTTAGATAAGGGCAATCCTGTTGCGGCCGAAGTTATTGTTCCCTCTAAGATCGAATCTCCGCAGAGAGATCTTATTCTCTCAACTGCCGCCAATGCATCTATTGTTCCGTAACCCCAATCGTTGTTCGGTCCTGTTGTATAGTCCCCTCCGCAATTGGAGCCTGCTTGATCTGTCAAAGGCACAGATGTTTCTTTAATAATATTTACTGTTTCCTCAATATCTCCTTGAAAATTAGGACATGCCTGCCACATTAATGCTATCAATGCAGTTGTATGCGGTCCGGCCATTGAGGTTCCATCTAGTGATAGATAAGTGTTTCCGGGAAATGCAGACCAAATGTTTTCTCCCGGTACCATAACATCGGGGAAATAATTGCCGTCTAAACCGGAAGGACCGCGACTGCTGAAGGTGGAAATGTTGCCGGGAAGGGTACCGCTCCCCGCATTGACAGAACCTGTGGTAAGCACTTCTGAATAATCTCCCGGTGAACCCAGCGTTGAACAAGTAGGACCATTGTTTCCTGCTGAAACCTCCACTAGGATTCCTGCAGCCTGTAGAGCTGCTATAGCATCTCGATAAGTTTCATATACTCCAGTCATTGTTCCCCATGAGTTATTGACTGCATGAGGAGCCATATCAGGATTTGCATTTTCCTTTGCCAAATTCCATGGCGCTAAATCGAACTCAAAGCATTCTAAAGCATATGAGGTAGTAACACTGCCGTTATCAGTTTGATTCTTGCAATGTATTGTCTTTGCCCCCGGAGCCACGCCTATTTGGTTTGTACCGTTGTCGTCGCCCACCATTGTTCCGGTGGTGTGTGTTCCATGACCATTACCGTCATTAGGTTCCGTAGGATAGGTACCTGTTGCATCCCACCAATTGTAATTGTGGTCAGCAGTTGTACCGTTCCATCCTCTATAGTGGGATTGTATTGCAGGATGCTCCCATGCCAAACCTGTATCGTTTCCGGCTAATACTATTCCGGAGCCGTCATAGCCTAATGCCCAAACATCATCGGCATTGATAAAATTTATGTTCCAAGCTACTGCTGTAGGTCCGCTTAACTCAGCAGACTGTTTAGGCATCTCAAGCTGATACTCTTCGTTAGCAGTAATACGCGCAACGTCAGGCCTTGAGGCCAAACTTGTCAAGGCATGATTATTGCCGCCCTTAACCAAAATTCTATTAACGATATAATAAGGTTTATATTTCAAACCCTGGGAATCCAGATATTCGCGTATTTCTTTTTGCGATTTATCCGCTGTCTTCTTTAATAGATTATATACATATCGCCCGCGCTCTTTTTTGGAAGCCAATTTTTCCGCCCCGCTGAGATCAGCAGCGTCTTTCATCCAAACAAAGTAATCGGCAGTGCCTTTTTCGTTTATCTCACTTAACAGTGTTGAGTCAATTTTATCCAACGCCGCCTCTGAACCTAGAGCGGATTCGCCCTTAGCTGTAACCGAACCGTTAGACGAATTCTCGCTACACCCGACAATCCATACACCCAAAACAGCCAATAACATTAATGACTTCAG
>CAYWLQ010000301.1:0-1998 GCA_964458775.1 uncultured Myxococcales bacterium
TTTAGGTTTTCGTTTTTGTTTTCTCTCTACTAAAGCCCTATTACCTTAAAACATTAATCCTCTCTAATCTTATTCGGTCACTAATTCCCCGCCTCGGCACGCTCGTCCGCTTCGGCTATTTCTTCCAGCTTTGCGGTCAGCTCCGGGTTGTCTCTTGACCACGAAAACAACAGCTTTCTTACTTCTTTTTTTGCTTTAAGCTCAGGATCATCCGATGCTGCTTTTAACAATGCCGACATTATCGGGTCGGCTTTTGACCTTGTTGACGCTGCTTTCACGGCTGATACCCTTACTCCCCATGCCGGCTCTTTTTCGTGATTTATATGTCTTGCTATTATTTCGTCTGCTTCTTGGGTTTCCATCAAGCGAACCGCTTCCACTGCTCCTCCTCTTATCGTCGGATTCTCTGATTTTAACAGCGGTCTTATCGTTGCCAGGGCCTTGACGTCTCCGGTATTAGATATTCCTCTAAGAACATCTCGCTTTTCGTGCGGGTCTTCTGTATTTTCCAGTTTATCTATCAACAGACTTAATACTTCCCCCGCCTCATCCGGCTTGCCTTCTTTGCGTAATTTTCGCCCCATTATGCCAATTCCGTACAGTGCAAGCCTTTTAAACTCAGAGGTCTCCATAAACTCCCTAACAGCATCCGCGCTTTTTTTTGTAGGATGTGCGCACTGCACCAAATTTCGCAACGCGCTTTCTCTTAGCTCAATACTCAGCTTGGCGTCCCTAACCAGACGTACCAACACTTCCTGGGCTTCGGGATTTCCCGATGACCCCAAACCTCCTAATAAAGATGCTGTAGCGGGATTGCCTTCTCTTATCTCTTTTTCTGCTCTCTTTAATGCCGACGGGTCCTGCCTAAAAAACGCCGGCAATGCCGCAAAATATCTCGCCCAATCTTCTGTCCATTCTTCCGCTCGCTTTTGGTCCTTTGCCGAAGAAGGCTCGTCGTTCTTCGACGCCCACAACGCCTTCTTGCGAGGGTCACGCGATTTGGACACCAAGGCATTTAACGTTCTCTCAAACGTTAAACCCTTCATTCTCTCTTTGTCCATGGCATCTATCGGCAGCTCTTGAACAAACGGCTCGCTTGCATTTATTACCAATCGTGAGGCTTCGGGTTTTAAAAATAACTCTTTAGTCGGCGTTGTATCTATTCTGTTTAAACCAAAAGTTAACTCACCCTTAAGACCGCTTACTCCGCTCAACGGTACTGCAACCGTTTCTTTTTGTGATACCGACTGCAATCGACCGCCTTGCAGCGATATCTCTCCGTCAGAATAGATCAACTTAGGAGAAGGAGCCGCACCCACAGGCGCTTGGTCATCTTCCGCATGTAAACCCGTTAAATACGACCTCTTCGTCTTCGTCCAGGTTACTTCCCCTGTTCGGACATACTTTACACTTGCCTCCCCATTGCCGTCATACTCGGTCGTTGTATTTGTATTTTCGCCCTGCAACGGCATCGACATTTGTATTGCGCTAAGTATCGTTCGCCATATTCCCACCGCATAAGCCGAAGGTTTGGGCGGAAAATACATCTTCTGCAATTTGCCGCCTCGATAAAGTCCCCATACAGGCTGCGTAAGCTCCGCTGTTAAAACTTCCAGTTGCCGCTCATCGGGAGTTGAAGCGCCGTCTATTGTTACTGTCGGCTCATTTAACACCAGTAAAATCAGCTGCTCTTTGCCGTCGGTTTTTGCTCTAAGCTTTGCTGTCGACAATATCTTCATCTTAATCATCAATGCATTGTCAGCTCCGTACAGCTCGCTATCTAAAGTCGCTTTAAAAGAATGTACAAAATCGCTCTCCCATTTAAACACAGTCTCGTTCCATCCGTCGTCTGCCGGTTTAGAGAACTCTTTTGTGCTTTCAATTGCAACCTTCTCTTCATCTTTTGGTAACGATTTGTTTTCTTTTGAGTTGCAACACAATAACGCCGCTGCTGACATAACAACCGAAACGGTATTTAGAATATGTCTTTTCATATAA
>CAYWLQ010000302.1:0-1939 GCA_964458775.1 uncultured Myxococcales bacterium
GAATAGTGTTTCTAAACTTCTGGAAGCAGGAATTTCCCAAGATTGAAGAGGGGATTTTGATAGTCAACGCAAATTACACAGAAGCCTTAAGTCAACACAGACAAGAAATAAGTGAAGAAAAAAATGGAGAAAAAACATGAGAAAAGAAGTTTTTGAGAAAATTCGTGCGCCTCCTGTAAATGAGCGAGAAAAAAGACAAATATACAGATAGAAAAAGGAAAAAGTAGAAAAAAAGGAACACAGAAAATGTAACGGCGGAAATAGTAAAGCGCCAAATAAAAAATTAGGAGAAAAAATGCGAGTTTTAAAAGCAATAAAAATATTCTGTATTTTGTGCCTTCCGACAACAGCTGCGGCATTCAAACATGAGGAGGATAAGGGAATTGAGGAAATGATTGAAGATGCTGATGCTGTTATTGTTGCAACAGTTTTGGAGGTTAACAAAAATGCCTATTGTCCAAATATAGGACCACAAACAACCTATACTTTGAGCGTAGAGAAAGTGATTTCAGGTGTTGTAACAACACCAATAATTGAATTTACAACCAGAGGCGGGTTTCATCCGGATGGAATTACAAAACGTATAATATCTGTGATTACAGAGCTTACAGCAGGTGATACCTATATTCTATTTATACAAAACTCAAAATATGTTTATGAGCCGTTTGTAGGTGCAAGAAACGCAATATTGAGAATAGAAAGAACCCCAAAAAAAGAAATTGTTACGGATAGATACGGCCACATAATTAATGTGAGCAAGATACAAGGAATGATAAGAGGAAAAAGGGTAACGCGATCAATTGGAGAAATTGCGGAGTTACAAGAAGTATATGGGCAGTCTAACGACAATGCTATATTAGAAGATACTGAAAATATAATAAACAGTGCTTCTTCAAGTCGAACAATAATTGAGTATATAGAAGAAAAATCCAAACAGAAAAAAAGAAACAGTCTAAGAATCGGTTTGAGACCGCAACTTCTTCCGGAAACAATAACGGAAAGTTATTCACCGGATTCCAATTGAGAAAGTAGGGATGTAAATATGATAAAAAAAAATAAAAAAACGAAAATCTATATAATTAGCAGTATCTTATGTTTTGCAGGAAGTTTAGCAGATGACAATGTCTACGCTTGGCAAAAATGGAGGGATCCATCAGGAGACCATTTGAGAATATATGAACAAAAGTCATTTAGAATCGACAGATGTACAATGACAGACGAAAAGGCAATTAGGGTTATTGACGCAGTTGACACATGGAATAATCCTAGAGGAATGGGAGATATGTTTGCATATACGTTCAAAGCTGATTGCAAAAGAAAACTTGGTAACGGTAATTGGGAAATACATGGAGTTCCGTCAAACCATCCGGAGTTAAATTATGGTAAATATGACGGAATCACGAAGTGCGATTCAAACGAAGCTACCGGAGAACTAAAAGAATGCGATATTCTGTTTGATAGAGGACTTCCATATGAATTAACTGATGAATTAGAAGATCATAAAGCAACCATACTATCTGTCATGATACATGAATTGGGACATGTTTTGGGAATGGGTCATGAATCAACCAAAATGACGATTATGCATGAATCTGGTAAGACAGGTTTATTTAGAAATGCAACTACAAACGGAATAAAAGCGTTCTACATGGACGGTCTTGCGCCGGATGACATAAATTACATGGTCAAATTTTACCCTTCATCAAATACGGGTAAATTAGATGCTTTTGCCAGTGCTTGGTATTGGAATGAAGACTATCATTACACTGCTCGCATTTGGTCCTATTGGAAAGACGGGAAATCTCCTGATGTTAAAAAGGTCTGTCCCGGAGAATCTGTGGATGTCTCATTTAGCATTGGAAATAAAGGAAAAGTTGTTTCAGAGTAAGCGGTAATACAAAGGCGTAAGCAGCCGTCTCATGCTATTTCTCTATATTTA
>CAYWLQ010000303.1:0-1794 GCA_964458775.1 uncultured Myxococcales bacterium
GGATTGGCTGTTTTTGTTGCCAAGATAAAGGTTGCTCAATTTCTGATATTGGGTTGCGCCTTGACAACTTCTCTGGCAATGCTGTTTTTGCAAAACAATGCTTACCAGTTGATAATAAATATTTTTGTAGGAACAGCTTTGCTTGCAGCAGCAGCTATTGCATTTGTCGCTTTAGGTCGCAGCAAAGCAAAAATGCAGTCAAAAGTTACAAACAAAAGCATTGTTAACTCCGCTCAAAACAGAGCAGGTTTCTTTCGCGCAGAACGACTTGTGTACTTGAGCATTCCGCTTAGCATACCGGTAATCATGCTGATGCTATATAATAGCAGTATAGCCGGTTATCTCTTATCAGTCTTCGGCCTGCTTGCAATTGCATGGCTTTCTGTTGAGGCTTTTCGAGCCACAAAAAACGAACGTAGGCGATTGCTTGCTATTTTTGTACTGATGTTCTTTTCAATGCTCTTCTGGTCGTTTTTCGAACAAGCCGGCAGTTCGATAAACAATTTTACAGACCGAAATGTCGACCGTGTTTTTGAGGCAAACGTCGTTACGGTAAAAGACATCGGAAAAACAACAAAATTAAAAATCACACAAGAACAAATTGGTTATTCAAACAAGAATAATGTCATCCATCTAAACAACCTAAATGAAGCGCAAGAGCTAAAAAAAGACGAAGTCGATTGGACCTTTACAGAAGAACATCTGGGAATGAAAATAGGAGGAGCTGAAATCCCTGCATCATTGTTTCAAGCTGCCAATCCTATATTTGTACTAGTCTTTGGGATATTGTTTACCGGACTGTGGTCATTTTTAGGCCGCAAAAATTTGGAACCTTCAACACCTGTAAAATTTGCTCTGGGCTTGTTTCAATTAGGTTTGGGATTTGCTGCACTCTACTGGGGAGCAACAAACTCCGATTCTCGAGGCATGATTTCAATGTCTTGGCTTCTTTTGGGATATCTTTTTCATACCACAGGAGAACTATGTATTTCTCCTGTAGGACTTTCTATGGTCAGCAGATTATCTCCCGTCAGAATCGTAAGTACAGTAATGGGTGCATGGATGCTGGCTATGGCTTTTTCTAATTACTTGGCATCGATAATCGCCGGTCTCACAGGAGTATTACATTACCAATACAAAGGCACCAAGATTCCCCTTCCAATCGACACAGTTAACTTATATGGAGAGATCTTTGGCAAAATTGCTTTGACCGCAATCTTGTCCGGTTTCTTGTGCCTTGCTTTGTCACCGCTCTTGGTTCGTTGGATGAAATACGAGGATATAGATAATGAGTAAACCGTCTGATTCTGTTTTGTTTGCATATTGTATATTGCGTATCTGTGTACTGTTTGGATCAACAATGATTTCAATCTCATGCATATCTGCATCACGCACAATCGATGTAAGACAAGCCGCTGCTTTAGGAGATAAAAAAGCAACTTACGAAATAGTTACATATTCAGATTTTCAGTGTCCGTATTGCAAGATAACTGCTGCAGCCATGAGTGAGTTATCAAAGAAACATCCCAAATTGGTTAAGACCTACTTCAAACACTATCCTCTTTCGTATCATCCCCAAGCTGAATTGGCGGCAAGGGCAGCAGAAGCAGCACGCCTTCAGGGAAAATTTTGGGATATGCACGATCTTATTTTTGCACATGCCGGAGCCTTAACTTCTTCTATATATGAAGAATTGGCCGGTGATTTGGGTTTGGACCTCACCAAATTTAAAAGTGATTTCAATTCTGTACAAGTTGCAGAGACCATTGCCGAACACAAAAAAGAAGCCAACGC
>CAYWLQ010000304.1:0-1787 GCA_964458775.1 uncultured Myxococcales bacterium
CGTCCAGTATTTCTTTCTTTACTCTGGCTACCTGCTGGGCCTGTGTTAGTTCTCCTCTGCCTAGTTCCTTTCTAGCCTGTGCATGTATTTCAGACTCGAGTTCTTTCTTAAATATCTTTGCTTTTTCCTGCTCAAGTCTTTGCTCAAGATAGTACAAAAGGAAAATTCATTCCTGAAACCGCTGACGGAGTAGATGACAGTCAGGGAACCGGATGGCATCCGAGATTAAAAGGTTCGGCAGCATTTGCCCTAGGCCATAGTTTGAATGCTCCGGGTAATCCCGACGGATTGAGCATTCAATTTGGTTATCTAATTGACGGAGGGCTCGATTATATAAGCCCGACAAAGAAGCACGAATGGGCCAACAGTCTGGGAATGGAACTTCAGTATTCTAAAACTCCTGTTGTGGAAGCTTTGATAAAAAGTGCTGACAGAATAGACTTTAAATCAGCCTATTTCTATCATCCGACCAAACTGCCGTGGCTCGGACCGTTTATCTCTTTCAGGCTGACAGCGCCGATGCTTCCGTCTGATGCTGTGTATGCTGCTGCTAAAGACGTTATAAGACTCTCCCCAAACGAAGAACAGCAGTTTGATGAAACTACCGGTGCGCTGATAGACTCCGAAGGAAACACGATTGACGCATCTCATGATTCAGTTACCTCCTATGCAAGCGGAGAGAGAATTGATCTAACAGGTGCTTTTGCCCCTCTCACTTTGAGACAAAGCCTCGGTATATTTGCAGTTCCCGTCAACAAGCCGGCAGTTAAGTTTGATGCTCGATTGGGATTCGGAGCTTGGGAAACCTTTGTTCGTGATGGATATAATGTTCAAGATAATGCTGATACCGATTTCTTAGAACTCAGGCAGATGCGTGACTCGATTCAGATCGGCCCTGAACTGGGAATGATTCTGAGCGGTGCTGCCAAAGAAATATTCACCTATCGTTTCAGTGCCCTTTTTATGCAGCCGGTTTATCAGTCAACAGATGAAGAGTTGAGTATTAAACTAATGAATATGGAATTAGAGGCAGGACTGGGAGTAAAAATTACCAAGTACATGTCGATTGAATATTCATTTAAAGCATACAAACAACCGTTGATAATTGATGAGTGGCAAATTCAAAACAACTTACTGTTTAGTGTAGGTTTCTCAGTTCCGGAACCGCCGCCGCCGCCGCCCGCATGCCCTGAGCCGCCTGCATGCGAATGTCCTGAACAGGCAGTAGAACCTGAACCCGCGCCGCAGCCTGTTGCAGAAACCGTTGAAGAAGCAAAACCGGAAACTGCGTCTTCGGAAGAAGCCGGAACTGCAAAAGCAGAAGCTTCAAGCGAAACAGCGACAGAACCGGCTCCTGCTGCAGCAGCTGCTCCGGCTCCTGCTGCTGCTCCGGCTCCTGCTCCGTAACAATAACCGGAGACGCAATGGCCTGTTGTGTTTCTATTATGAATCGATAATTGGAGCAGGAAGACCGCTGGAACATACATACAAGGGAACACTCCCAAATCAGCCGATTCTGTACCTTTGCTACTGTCAGCTTTTTAAATCATCAATAAATGCAGGATGACGAGATAAGAAGGCAATCACACCGGCTAGATCTTGTTTCACATCAGCATCTAAAATATGGATGACGAACAAACCCAAGCCAATTAAGTAAGCGTCACGCTCCGCATCATATTCAGTTTTGTCATTATGGCTGCTTCCATCAACCTCTATGACTACTTGCTTTGCTGCACAATAAAAATCAACGATGAAATTGCCGATGATTTTTTGACGGTCAAAGTCAA
>CAYWLQ010000305.1:0-1674 GCA_964458775.1 uncultured Myxococcales bacterium
GATAAGGTACCGGAGCAGGCAACACCCCTTTGGAAATCAAACCCTGACGGTCGTCATAGTGCAAAGATAACAGAGAGTCAGGGCGAGAAGCTCGTCTAGTAAAATATGCACTTGTCGAAGGCGAATAGGTGTTACTTCCATATCCTGTGCCGATTCCTTGACCCCTATCATACATTTCATAGGATGTACTTGGAGCCGATCTCGATGCCGACGGACCGGCGGCGCCTTCGCTGCGACCGTACTTTGTTCCGAGATTCTGCTCTGCTTTTTTCTTGGGGCGTTCATTTTGATAGATCGGCGGCGGCGGAGCAGGGCGATATACTCGTTCTTTGAAAACAGCTACTCCGATAACACCCACATTGGAGGCATCACCCATTCTTGCAGCATAAGAGTCGCCTACATCTGTAAAGACAAAGGAAGCAACATTGCTCCAAGAGCTTCTAAATCCCTCGATGAGTACAGAATCGTAAGCTTCTATTACATAACCCCTGTTTGACCTCCAATTGCCTATTTGTCCTGAAATAACATCTCGTCCGTCAACTGTAACAACCGCTTCGACTCGCTCACCCGTGTGATTGAAAACGCGAATAGCGTAACTATTTCCGTAGTTTCCTTCGAGATAACTCTTTCCTTGATAGTAGTAAATAGGCAAGGCGCTTCCGTAAGTCTCAACTTGAAAACTAAATTCACCGTTCGGCGATATGTGACGAAAACCGCGTGAAGATGCATTTGCGTCAGACGATAATGTCCAAAAAATAACTGATGCTGCCAAAATTGTTTTCATTGATGTTTTCATTGATGCTTTCTCCTTGCCGCGTCGGCTTGTGCCGTCATTCAGCAATCATTACGGATGGGAAAGAAAATCGATCTGATTTTTTTGATTATGGGGGTATAATAATTAAACAGAGCGGGCGGATAGGCTCGGTTATAAACAATCTATCCGAACAGGATTATATATGGAGCGGTTACGGAGTTTTTTTATAGGTCACCATTTAGCTAGCGCCGAAGACAGTTTTGAGGCTGCCAGAATAAAGCTGATATTTAATTTCTTCTTTTACTATCTAATGGTAGCAACTGCGTTTGTTCCCTTTTTGTTTACATATCAGGTGCGTTCTTTAACATACATAAGTTTGGTTTTTTATCCCCTATGCGCGATTCCCTTCATATTATTGAGATACTCAAAATCATATGAAATTCCATCCTTTGTGTTTTCTATAATCTTGATATTTAACGCCTCAACCAATTCTATTTTGAATAACGGACTGTTAACTCCCAATATATCTGTTTGGTATTTTATTGCAGTGGCTTTCGGTGCTTATACCTTGAGGTTGAGATATATTATAACATTGTTAGTATTATTGTATCTCAATCTTTCTGTTATCAATATCCTTAGATATAACGACTTACTAAATATCAATCCGTTTTTTTCCGACAAAGAAAACCTAAACGCGACGCCGTTTATTATGATTGCCACTTTTCCTCTTATGTTTAAGCTTCTTACAGAATACATCAGAAGTAAAAATCAGGCCATTTCGGACCTTAAGAGCTTGATTGCTGAAAAAGATAAAATTCTAGGTGTTGTGGCGCATGATTTGAGAAATCCTATCGGAGCGGCAGTTTCTTGTATCGAAATCTGCCAAAAGGATTGGCAACGCGAAACCGGAAAACCGGAAC
>CAYWLQ010000306.1:0-1594 GCA_964458775.1 uncultured Myxococcales bacterium
GGCCGTACGGCAGGTATTTGTAATACTCTATGTCATTTCCGTTTTCGTCTACTATGTATTCGCCGCAAAGCGGCGACTGAATATAGCCTTGGGTTTTCAACCCCAGGTGAGAATCAAACAGATCCAAAGCGTCCTGAAGGGACGCTGATTGGTTTGCAAGGGTACAACACCGCATATCAACTTTTCCGCCGCGCCTTTAGGGCTGTTTTTCTTGTGTGCTCTATCCCTGGGGTTTCCAATCCCAAGCTATAAATCAGTAACCTTACGCTCACTAACAATGTTATAGAGTACACGCCACTCAACATTGTTTTTGCCCATATATACTATCTCCACATCATTTTCCCTTATTTCCATTGTGCCCTCAGTCAACGCAGACAATGTACAATCATATAATTTGAATTCTCCTCGCTCTACGTTTTTGGGAGCGGGGCATTCATCATTCATACAGGCAGCTATCAAACCTATTGCTGCAAAAACAAACATCATTAGAATATTGATGAATTTTTTCATTTGTTTTTCTCATTTCTTTTGGAAGTAACATCGACTATCATGTTCAACAAAATAAAAAATATCGTAATAAATGCTTGAATTTACAGACCATTTGTTTTTTTCCTTCTGCACCTCTTCTTCTGTTAGAATTGTTTCCGTTGACACAGAAACGAGTTCTAATTCCGCAACATCCGACGACTCATTACAATCTAGTGCATAAGCGCTTGGCATTATTAGATAACTTGCATATCCTAAGGTAAAGAACAAACCCCATAAAAACATCTCAGTGTAGGTACATTTTAGATAAGTTGTTATCCATTTTTTATATATATTTATTTTCATCTCAATATCCCCCATGTTACATCTGGGTCTTTTCGGATCTCTTTATACCTATCATCGTTCACGTTATGAGTTATTCCGTAATAGCGTTCATCAATAAACGACGCATAACTGTCGGCATTTTCTTTTGCAATTTTATGATTGTCCACTGCCAATTTCAGACAAGCTCTATCCCCACGGTGTTCTTCGCCACGAAAAGTCGCTCCTTTTTTGTGTGCTGTTTCGTGTATCAATGTATGCGCGCCGGTTTCAATATAAGGCACACCTACCCACTGTTTCCAAAAATCATTCTTAATTTTAATATAACGCCAGCCTACAGATGCAGTAGCCCGCTTCCCGTCTTCATCAACACACTCATAATACCGCTTTCCTTTTGCAAACTCATTATTCATTTGACGTATGTTGGACTCAACATGTGCCCAATGACGACGGTTTGAGAATGGTTTGGAACGGCCGTTTTTAATCGGACAACCGAACCATTTTCTAAACTCCTTTTTTCCGCATTGTCTGTATACTTTGTTTTTTTGATCTGTATATTTCCGAGCCGGCTTCATTACTTTTTCTGCTATCGAATCAATAATCAGGAGAAGGCCTGTTCGTGCCGTGCTACAGTTCTTTATCTTTGGTGCATGCGCCCTATGCCCTGTCGGGTCATTATATGTCCCCGGATTGTTCTCAACAAACGTATACTGATTCAAAGACTGATCAAAGAATATCGGATCTATCGATATAAACCGTCCTAAATTCGGAGCGTAGTATCTTGCTC
>CAYWLQ010000307.1:0-1562 GCA_964458775.1 uncultured Myxococcales bacterium
TCCATGGATAACGCTTGCAAGTCCAGCCCGGCTCTCCGCTTTGCGCTGTGGTTACCGGCAAACACCATGCGTGGGTTCTTCTTATTCCTTCTGTTTGGTCATCCCAGGTTGTTTCTTTCCAAATTGCGTTGATGTCAATTACCGAATACCTGGCATCGGTATTCGGGGTATTCCATATTTCCCAGAAGAAATTATCCAATCGCGCCTTGCTCCCAACGCTCTGAAATTGGACGGCGGAGGGCAGACATTGCGAGCATAACGAGTGTAATTGCCGTCGCTAGTTGGTAGCATTTGCACATATGCAGATATTGGATATTTTACATAAACTCTCATGACTACTGATTATTATAAAAGAAGATAAAAACGATTACTCGAAAATTGTACGGACCGGGCGGAAACCGACACGCTCGGCTCTTTCATATCGATAACATACAGTTTGCTCAGACGGTTTCAATAGACATCCGGTATCTTTATAACTCCGACCTCTTTGCTGTCCCTCATGTGAAGTGCCGGCTTTCGGACCGATGGGGTCCACTAATGATTCTGCACCGATTCCTTCATCTAAAGGCAGGTTTTGATCATAATAATCCACCCACTCTCCTACATTCCCCAAGGTGTCATACAGTCCCCATGGATTGGGCAGCTTTTGGGCTACATCTTTTACCTCGTCACCTGAATTTAAACAATACCAGGCTATGTCGTTAAGAGACGTTTGGTCGCCGCAGGCACCGAGAGATTCACCGAATACATTTCCTCCATAGGTATGATTGTCAGAAATGCCGGCTTTGGCTGCGTATTCCCATTCTGCTGTTGTGGGCAGACGATATCCGGGACATGAATAGCGGTCTTCGTATTTGTTTATGCTTTCTTCACAAACAAACAAAAAGTCTCCTCCTCCGCATCCTGGATATTCAACTCCTTTCTCATCTCTGCATCCTGAACCAAAATCACCGGTACAAGCATTTAGGTTATAGCAAGTATCCAAACCTTCCAGTTTTGAAAGCTTGTTGCACCAAACCGCTGCTTCGTAAAGATTTATCAAAGTAACCGGTTTGTTAGGGCCTTTTGTCCAAGACGGATTAGTCAAAGACAGAGCTTCCCATTGAGATTGGGTAAGTTCCGTGGCTGCTATATAAAACGGACGCGTCAAAGTTACCGGTATCTCGTCTTCTACATAAGGAGAACGGCATGGAGTATCATTTGGATTCCCGAAAATGAAAAAACCTCGCTCTATGCGAACCCAATCAATAGAAGGAGGCTTTTCTAAGTCTGTAAGATCATCAATTGGCCCCTTGTTATCGGCCTTATCGCTATCTGCTGTTCCGGTATCTTTAGGTCCGTTTTCTCTACTGCACCCAATGCAGACGAACGAGAGTGCTGTTGCCAAAGTATGAACTGTTATAGAGCGCATCAATAGGTTACTCCGGCTTTTCTCCCTCCGTCTCTAAAGAGAAAAAATTTGTCTCGATTAAAGGTTTCTTTGCCAACAATATTGTATTTATAGTTGGCCGTAACAACCAAATCCTCCCATGGTTTTCCGACGTGGTGCTTTACCGCCGCTT
>CAYWLQ010000308.1:0-1545 GCA_964458775.1 uncultured Myxococcales bacterium
ACTGCGTTAGCTGAGGTAGACTTTCCCTTTGAAATGTTTTGCCAACGCATAGCAATGGGCAAAGCCGGAGCACTGTTTGCTGTAATGCGTACATTTGAAACATCTGTTTGTGTGTCAGTGTCATCCAAAGACAGCGCCTCAGCTTTGTCTGCAATTTCCAAACTTGTGCCCACTCCGACCTGTTCGTCACACCCCCCCCCTATGCCGCATAAGCAAACAACGGGTACAATTAAACTCAACCTTTTTCCTGTTTTCATCAATACTTTTCCCTTTCTTAATAGAGCATAATATTCATCGTGCTCTTGATGATCAAAAGCATTCAGCTGCCGGTCGAGAATTGCAGGACGAGAATCAGCGTTCAATAAAGCCAAGATGACAAAAATCAGCAACAAACAGTATCTAACGGATTTCTCTAGTATCGGTTCAGATTAAAACAAAGAATACATTTGCTGTCAAAGTCTTTTTTGTTTTAAAAATGTTTTTATGACATATTTATGGATAATATGCATATTTATAATTAGTTTTCATTTTATAATGCAGCAAATTGTACAAATTGAAGTGGGGTATGAGTTTGTTTTAAAGAGAAATAATAGATAATCAGGAATAAGATGCAAGTTTAACTCTGCCGGTTTCTCATAATTGTATCAAAGCAAGTTTCGGTATCTTCGTCACGGGGCAAGCGTAAGGTAAAAAACAATACAGTTTCTCCGCCCTTAAAAGAAACGCTACGGGAAAAGAAACACAGAGAAAGAGCCGGGAGTAGCATTTCGGCCCCAAGAGACTCTAAAAGCCAAGGAATGGAAAAAACGAATCTAATTCAAAGATTTAAATACATCATCGGGAGTTGCAGCAAACATAAGGCTCTCTATTAATGACTCAACAGTATCAGTATCGGCCGAGATCAAGAAATTGCGAATATTTTGAGATAAAGAACCGAATTTCTTCTCATACAGCCTAATGAATACTTCCACCTTGCCTTCTGCTTTGCCTTCTGCTTTGCCTTTGGCTTCTCCCTGAGCTATCCCCTTAGCTATTCCTTTATCAATTAGCTCCTGAGACCATTTTTCTATTCTCTCTGAAAGCATTGTCTCCACCTCCTCGGAATATATATCCAAGTCTTCATTCTCAAGAAGTATCTTAGCAGGTTTTTGTGCTTTGTTAAACCACAAGAAAAATGCTCGTTTTAAACTGTCCTGAGCAGCCCCGGCCTTGCTTGTCCATTTTAGAAATGACAAAACAGGAGGAATACAGGCTGTTAACGACGGACTTTTCTCTATCTTAAATATGTCAGAAGTCAGGTTTTGTATCTGCTCAAGCTCTTCATCATCAACCCGCACCTCTTCGAGTAGAAAATATCGAAATGAAGGAATATACCGCCCCAAACCCAGAGGAGGTTTTTGTACCAAGTCTTTAAAGTTAAGAGATGCCGTCCATTTTTCTTCTCCCCTATAAAGCGTAATAGGAAGAACAGGAGGAAGCAGTTTGCCGATAACCTCTCCGTTTTTGATTAAATCTTGATAAAGCAAAGTAAGGTAATTTAAAAGC
>CAYWLQ010000309.1:0-1538 GCA_964458775.1 uncultured Myxococcales bacterium
GGAGTACTTCTCAACATGGTTTCCGTACCGACTACTATATTGGCGCCCATCCACATTCTATCCGGAGCACTCCAAGTTGAAGTAGGATGCATTACCACAACAGCGCGGTTATCTCGGCCGGATTGGGTATACTGTCTAAATTGATACATCGTTCCCTGAGTAAGCGTCATGAGATCAGTGCAATACTTTTTTGAAACGCTATCATAGTAATTAAGAAAACCTTCTTTATTGTCAAAAACCCAGCTGCTGCCGTTCCATCGCCAAACCCTATACTGTGAGTATTGGGCACTAACATCAACGTAGTTTTGACCTGCAGGAATGGTAAGCCAATCCTCAAAACCGGAACCGGTAGTCGATGCATCTGTATACATCGCTCTCCAAGAGGTACACCATCTTAAAGTGGTGGTAGCGGCTAGAACATCAAAAGAAAATACCATGCACATCATTATAGCAAAAAAATTTTTAACAAATAAAGCTTTGCGTAGCTGTTTACTTAACATAATTCACCTCCGTTTGAAGATCGTCGCCATAACCGATGGCCGAACCGAGCATGACAGCCTTGTCTTTGAACAAAGATGAAATCTTAACATCTTCAAAAACTCCATTGCTTTTTTTGATACGCCCAAAAGACACTTCTGACATTGCCTCAAGCCCGCTTTGGGAAAAGCTTCTTGCTATATCTAGAAATTGTCCGCCAAACTGAGAAATAAAAATCTGAGAACCAAAAATACTCAAACCCTTATAGCCAGGATTGTTTCTATAAAAAATGCCGTCAGTGCTTGTTCTTTTGTACCATTGTCCGTCTCTATCTTCATACTTGGCAATCACCAACGCTGTAGCTTGGCAAACACCTTGTGTAGTTTGAATTGGAAGGTCACTATCAGAAATCTCAAGAAACAGCTCTTCTTTTGGCGCTATATCAAACGGTCCCAGTTCAATTTCCGCTGTCTTCTCCAATATGCCGGAAAAATAAACACCAACAGTGATAACGGTAGGCAAATTCATGCGATTAGAAACAATCAGACCGAGTGAATCTGTTTGCATCAGGTCCTCGTCAGCAGCCTCGCGATCAGCCCATTTAATGTCAATTATTGAATCAGGATCGTCACCGTCGAATACAAAATCATTAAAAGAATAGTCAGAAGATTTAGGAACATTGCTTTCCTTGGCAATCTCATCATTGTTGGGCACTTCCGTTGCTTCATTATTGGGATCTGTAAGCGCAGACTGTTGTGAAATAATTTTTACTGTGGGATTATTTTTTTCGTCGCAACTGAGCAACAATAAAAAGCTTATAATAATGACCGTTGTATATTTTCTAGCAATTTTCATGTTTTACCCTTGCATCCTTTCTCTTTCTAAATACTAAACACTAAACACATACGGTGAATATTTTCGTATGTGCATTGTTTGCTAAACAGCAAATTGAAACCTTAGATTAGAAATAGGAGCTGTTTGTTCGGAGGGCCTCTGGGTGTTGTTAGAGGCTTATCGCTCTTGGCGTTGTTATTCCCAAAGCGATATGAAAAAACCGAATT
>CAYWLQ010000310.1:0-1524 GCA_964458775.1 uncultured Myxococcales bacterium
TTTCACTTCCCCTTAAAAGGAGTATTAGGGAGAGTATTAGAGGAAGAGTATTAGATAGTATTAGAGGGACACAGTATAATAGCTTTCACTTCCCCTTAAAAAATGATAAACACACTTTGCGTTTAAACCGAGGAGGGAACTCATGGCTCGTTTGGCTCGAATAAAGGCGGAAGATTGCGGGGCTTTTTATCATCTTTGCGGACGTACTGCCGGGGTTATCGGCGACTATCCTCTTGATGACAAACGTTGTCGTCGCAAGATTGTTGAGTTTATTCGGTTGTTTTCTCGGGTTTATTGCTGCAAGATTTTGGGCTTTTGTATTATGGGCAATCATTATCATCTGGTTGTTTACATGGACGAGCCTCGGACGATGTCTCGCAAAGAGCTTCGGGAGCGGGCTTCTGTTCTTTATAACGATCTTATTCTTGATGCCTGGTTTGACTCCTCTTGGAAACGATTTGAAAAAAGAATTTTTGACGTTTCGGAGCTTATGCGCAGTCTTCAGTCCAAGATTGCTCGATGGTTTAATCTTACTCACAATAGGCGAGGTCGGTTTTGGGCTGATCGGTTTAAAAGCGTTTTGCTTGAAGACGAAAGGTCGATGTTTGATTGTCTGCTTTATATTGAACTGAATCCAGTGAGAGCCGGAATTGTTGAGTTGCCCGAAAACTATGACGGTTCGTCTCTATATTATCGCGAAATGAAAGATGACAAGTGGATGGGTGCGATAACAGAAATCACGGGCAGAAGCAGGCGCAAAGAGGCCATGTCGGATTACAAATCGGCCGTTTATTATAGAGGGAGTGTTGCGACAAAAGAAAATCAAGCCGCGATATCCCCCAGAGTTTTAAAGCTGGTTGAGTCCAAAGATTTCAAAACAGAAGGTCTTTTTACCAAGCGGCTAAGGCATTTCACAGAGGGCGTAGTAATAGGCTCAGAAGAGTACATAAAAGAAAAGCTGGATAAACTGAGAGAAAGAAAGACCTATTTGCGAAGAAAAAATCCAGTACGACAATTAAACGGTCTTCACACAAGTTTAAGACCTCAACGAGAGACGGGATTTTAAGAACACCAAAATAGATTGTTAAAAATAGTAGACAAACAGTAGACAAAACATAAAGGCACAAGCGTAACTGTGCTTAAACACCGTTTTCTTACCTTTTAAAACTACACTTTTACCTGTTTGCACTATATCGAGTGCTCATTTGAAAATTTTCGATATGCAAAATTGGCGAAACATTGTCGTCAGGGAGCTTTTAAACAAAATACAGATTCCTCCTTGTGCAGAAGAATGTCCCCATAAACCCACAAAATTGGCGAAACATTGTCGTCAGGGAGCTTTTAAAACAAAATACAGATTCCTTCTTGTACAGAAGTATGTCCCCATAAACCCCTCAGATTCCTTCTTGTACAGAAGTATGTCCCCATAAACCCCCCAGAAGTATGTCCCCATAAACCCCCCCCCATAAACCAATGGCATTCGCTTAAGAATCGAGCTCATTCGTTTAAGGAAACCTAGTTATA
>CAYWLQ010000311.1:0-1518 GCA_964458775.1 uncultured Myxococcales bacterium
AAGCCTATCAGTTTAGACGCCTCGCGACTACAACGCCTTTGTGTTACCGCTTACAAGCGTACTTCATTAGCATAAACAGTAAAATATAAGGAAGGAATACTTGATGATTCACTCAATGATGCTTGTTTACAAGGCATTAGCCGGAGCTTTTTGAGTATAAAACTTTTTTGATGCAATAGTTAATTATATTTAAAAAACATTGAGAATCAAACAAATGATGTTCGTTTGCTATTGTTTCTATTTGCGCATGAAAAGAGAAAACCGCATTTGTCGAAGTACAGTTGATTAAAGCATTAATAGGCCGGACAGTTTATCAAGTTGCCCGCTCCGTAGGAAGCCGGACAGGGCTCATCACCCCAGATTAGATTTCCGTTTCTGTATAAGGTTATCTGAATAGCATCTAAAAAGCTTGTACTGCTGTTATATGAATAGTCATTTCCCCAATTGTATGTTGACCAGTCGTCTTTGCGAGAATGTATTTTAATTTCTCCTGAGCTGGTATTGGCAAGCAGATTAGTACTGTTGGCAAAGGATATTTCGATGTAGTAATCGGCATATGTAGTTGAATTGGTATCGAGATATACAAAAGCTGCTGATACATCGCCTGTATTTCCTGTCGGCGTAAACGTATATACATTATAGTATTGAGCAATAGCTACAGCGGAATCTTTTGTATACCAATATCTAATTTTTAGTTCGTTGTACGGAATACTGATACTGCCGGCGTTGTTTACAATATTGAAACTTGAACTCAACCACTGTGTATTTGAACCTTCCCATTTCAACTGGACTTTTATATGTTCGCAGCCGCTCTGCCAGCCGGATGGATTGTAAGGACACTGGTCACATGCATCACCGTATCCGTCTTGGTCTTGGTCAAGCTGGGTCGGATTTTGTACATTTAGACAGTTATCCGAATTGTCAGGTATGCCGTCTCCATCTGAATCTGCAAAAGTTTCTTCACAAACTCCGTCTATGCAAGTGCTTGGCGGATCCTCATCGCATGTTGTACCGTTGGGAACGTTTTGAGCCGGCGGACAAGCGGCGTTAGAACCTGTGCAGTAGCTGTCTTGAATACAGACTTGGACGGAATCAAGACACAACGTTCCGGCCGGTTTAAAACAATTCTTAGCCGATTCATTACATGCGTTACATGTGTCGGTCTGTCCCAAACAAGGGTCTCCAGCATGATTGTTACATGTCCTACTGCCGTCACAGAAATCTGCACCGTTGCAGTAAATGCCGTCATCGCATTCGTCCGCCGGATCGGTTCCAACCGGCACTGCTGAACAGGTTCCCAAGTTTCCTGCTACATTACAGGCTTCGCATAATCCGCCGCAGGTTGTGTTACAGCAATAGCCGTCAATGCAATTGTCGCTGACACAATTTGAATTTGCAGTACAGGTTTCGCCATCAGATTTTCTTGGTAAACAAGTGCCGCCTGAACAGTAGTAAGCACTTTGACAATGAGAAACCACGTACGAAATTTCTTCGCTATTCAGCATATAATTGACCGGC